>CALFYE010000509.1 GCA_937952145.1 uncultured Myxococcales bacterium | reverse complement strand
CCTAGAAGATTGCATTATCTGATCGGTCTCCAGCTCGGTATCATCAGAACTATGAGGCTTAGCCATCATGGCTGTATATCTATTCGAGCCCGCGTATCACTGGCGATCTTGACAGGGATTATTTGAGCCGCCTCAACCGCGACCGGTACGGATTCCCTGGCTGGAAAATCGAAAAATTCTGCTGTCGTTAGACGGACCCGGCGGGCACTCGGATCGGCATGGGGGTGCGCTCCCCTGAGAGGAGGAGTGGGCGTTTGGTGCTAGTTACTCGGACAAACTGACCATGGCATGTGCGGCTTGCGGCTTCGTACCGCGCGCTCGCCGATAGTAGGCGTCGAACTTCCCGGCCATGAGTTCCCGCACCTGCGCAGGCCACCAATAGCTGTTCCCTCGAGGGGTTTGATAGCCGCTCTTGCTGAGAACCTCAGCGAGGTTGGCGAAGCTGGGCCGCTCCGCGTGCGCAGCGATGACTTGCTCGCAATACTCTCGCGGAGTGAGCAGCTTGGTGATTTTGATTCCCCCGAGTAGCCTTCCGACGCTCTTGAAAGTGAACTTCTTCCCCTTTTTGGGAACGTAGCCTTCCTCGTTGAGGATGTTCGCCACTTGTTGGTAACTGTGCCCTTTCTGGCGGAGTTGGTTCATACGAGCCTTGACCTCTTCATCGCTGTGCGGCCGTACATTATGCGGCTTGCTCACATGCCAGCCGTAACGCCTTTTCATTTTGTAGAGAAGTGTATTGTTCCATTTCGCCCCCTGCGGCGGAGCGATGCCGCGCTCATTCAGAATGTCCACAACCTCTTTGAGGCCTTGCTTCTGATCTACGAGTCCCTTGATCTGAGCAATGATTGCCTGCTTGTCTGGATCAGGCACTAAGACGCGATAGCGAGGATTATCAGGAGCCGGCATGGTTTTCATACCGAACGGCACCTTCCCATAAAAATATCCGCTTGCATGAATATGGGCAATCGTCTCCCTGACGCGCTCGCCGGTCGCCTCGCGTTCCATTTGAGCAAACACGAGCAGGATGTTGACCAGCGCGCGGCCCAACGCTGAATCGAGCCGTATCGCTTCACGTATCGCAACCAGTTCCTTCTTGCTTGAAAAATAATCTTCGTAGAGCTGACAAAAGTGCCTCAGCGATCTACTGAGGCGGTCGAATTTCAACACAACAAAGACATCAGCATTCTGGGCGAGAGCTTCCGCCAATCCCTTGCGGTCTGATTTAGCGCCGGATACGACATCTTGATAGATGTTGATGAGCCGCAGGCTATTGCTGGCGCAGTAATTGGTGATCGCGGCCCGCTGTGCATCAAGCGACAGTCCGTCCTCGGACTGCATGGACGTGCTGACGCGCACGTAGCCTACAGCGGTTCGCGTGGTCTGCGGAACACTCTGGGATGCGGAATGGTTGGCGACGGTCATGGGTAGGTCTCCTACAAGACGGTTTTTCTCGTCCGATGTAGGGCGATCCATAATTCCCGTTTACGTCCGCCACCAATCTCCCCGATTCCGCCTCCCACACCCGAGCTGTGTGATCCCTGCTTGCCGTCACCACTCTCTTTCCATCCGGGCTGTACATCGCGCTCCTGACGCTGTCTTCATGCCCCTTCAGCTCTGCCACCAATATCCCCGTCTCCGCCTCCCACACCCGAGCCGCGTGGTTCATGCTCGCTGTCACCACCCTTTTTCCGTCCAGACTGTACATTACACTATCGACGCTGTCTTCATGCCCCTTCAGCTCTGCCACCAATCGTCCTGTCTCTGCCTCCCACACTCGAGCCATCTGGTCTATGCTCGCTGTCACCAGTCTCTTTCCGTCCGGGCGGTACATTGCGCTCACGACGCTGGCTTCATGACGGATCAAGATCTTGCTAGCCATATCCAGTGTCCTCATGGACGCTCTGAGCAAGTAGGGCAGCATCGGATCTTTCGCTCCACCGCGCTGTGCTCGGTGTAGCCAGGCCAGCGCCTCCAAAGGTTTCTCTTCACTGACTAACAGACGCCGACCTTGCTCGACGTATGTAGAGAGGAGTTGCTGACGAATTTGTTCGGCTACATCAAGGGACCGCTGCTTCTCTTTGGTGACGTAGACCATGAAGGCGCCAAAGGCTGCCACTAGTACTGCTACGATAGAGCCCAAGCTGAGCAGCTTGTCGCGCTTCTGCTGGCGCTCTGCCGTGTTTCGAAACGCATCTTGCAGCGGGCTTAGCTCGTCCGGGTGGCGCTTTTGGTAGTCGCGCAGAAGGTCTAGATCCGGCGGGCGCCAGAGCCGGCCCGTCGGCTGGCCAGCATCATCCCAGAGCCGAGCGGCATCTGCTACACGATCGTGAAATCTTCGGTCGGCTCGGCCTTCGTCGATCCAGCGGCGCAGCTCAGTCCAGTGGTCAAATAGGGCCTCGTGCGTGACCTCGGCGATTGTCTCGCCTCCATTCCCAGAGAGCGTCACCAGACGGGCATTTTCCCCCGCAAAGCGTCGTAGGACCGAGAGCACTGCGTTCTCATCCTCGCCGCGTCCGCAGAGTCCTCGCAGCGACACGCGCCGTCTGGTATCTCGTGTGCCCTCTCCCAGCTGCACCAGCCGCACCAGGGCTCGCCGTGCGGTTGCCTGCTCCGCTGGTCCAAGCCTGTTGTAGATTTTTTGCGCTTCACCAGCGAGAGCACCCCCAACTCCGCCGAGCTTGTCTAGCGTGATAGCCGGCTCCTCGCCGCGCTGCATGCCTTCCCAGATTTTGGTCAGCGCGAACTCCAGTAGTGGCAGGGCTCCCTCACTGCTTCCTGCCTGATTGAGCAGCAGCAGAACGGTTGCTTCATCGATGGGGCGGCCGGCTTGCTCGGCGGGCCGGGCGATCGCCGCGCGCAACGCTTCCGGGCTCAGCGCGGGCACCACGACGCATTGCTCGGCAATCATGCGATTGAGCTGATTGTGATATCGCTGCGTCTCCCCGAGAAAATCACTCCGCAGCGTCAACACAACGGCCACATGTCTGGACCGCGCCTCCGCCGCGTGCAAGAGCAGACGCACGAACAAGTCACGCTCGACGGGCTCACGGCAGAGGGTGTAGACCTCTTCGAATTGATCCACGAGAACGAGCACCGGGCGCTGCGCCACCTCGGGCAGCTCGGCGGCGAATAGGCGCAGTCCTTCGGCGGGGGCCGCTGGATCACACAGCAGTCGCCGCGTCGCGACAACGCGCTCGGCGGGGAGCACGGCGTGATCAGGAGGAAGCAGCGACACCAAAGCGCGCGCCAGACTCTCAACGGGTTGATCGCCTGGTTTCACGGTCACGGTCCGCAGCGGTTGCGGACCCGGAATCGGGGACTGCGCCAAGGCCGCCAGCAGCCCCGCCCGCGCGACCGAAGACTTACCCGACCCCGAGGGACCCACGATCGCCAGCAGCCGCACCGCCTCGGGCGTTTCCCACAGACCCTCGAAACGCTGCCACAGGGTGCCGATCAGCGCCTCACGGCCGAAGAACAGGTACGCATCTTCCATCTGGAACGCAGCCAGGCCGCGGTAGGGGTTCTTTCCCGCTGCGTCCGGCGGACGCATGGGTCGCGCATGCTGGGCGAAGAGCGCGGGATTGTGCCGCCTCAGGGCTGCGGCGATATCCTGCGGTTCTGCCACGGTCAGCAGCAGCGTGGCCTTTTCGGTTCGGTCCATCCCGCTTGCGAAGCGACTCGCCGCCGCTTCGAAGTGATCCGCACAAAACGCTTCGAACTCCGAGGCGGTGGGATGGATAGCTCGGAGCATCTGCCGCAAGGTGGAACGGCTCGGGGTCGATAGGATCGTCATGTGGGGCTCACCCCTACGCTTTAGGCCAGCGCGACGGTCCTTCTGACCAGATTGTGCGGCGGGACGATGGCCATAAACGCCCTTTCGCGAGCCTGCCTGAGCTTCAAGGCACCTGCCTTTGTCGCTGCTTCTGTTCGTGAAACCCTTTGGCTCCACTGAACGCTTCCACAGGGCCGATTTGAGCCCTATTTGAAGCCGATTCGAATCACCGATGGTAAGCTATCTGATAAGAGTATTCGTCAAGCGAATCAGCAGCTGCGAGGTTCGATCAATTCATGGATGCCCAACCTCGCTAAGCCGCGCCCTACTTCTCACGGAGCCGCGAGGCCTTTTCGCAGGCCTCCGGAATCACCTGCAGCAGCCGTCCGCATCCCTGGTCGCCGCCGTAGCCCCTCTGCGCGCACTCTTGCACCGTCCAAGTGGCCAGCTTGACGATCTCCCCCGAGACCGGCATCCCCTCGCAGAACCCGCTCGGGCGCCTGGCCAGCTCCAGGCACTTGCTGAGAAATACCTTGTTCTCGGCCTCAGCAAGGAGCCCATGGGTGGATGCGTGCCGCTTCAGCGCTTCGATTACGCAGCCCTCGGCATCGGTGCGCGCAGCAACGACGCCAGCCTCTCGATTCGCGCGCTCCCGCAGCTCGGCGAATCGGCTCTGGTTGGTCTTGAGCCAGTACCGAAAGCCGCCGATGAGAAGGACCCCGAGGACCAGCACAGCCATCCCAATCAAAAGCAGAAGCTTGAGCGCATTCATAGAGAGGCCGTGAATAAAAACGAGCACTGCGCAGCGCACGGCCCTAAAGCCAGACGCCGCGCACTTTCCCAAAGCCGTTAAGCCGCTGCAGTCAGCACATCCGCCGGCGAGTCTGCCGTCGCCGCCTGCACCAGCAGCCGATCTAGCAACGCCAC
>CALFYE010000508.1 GCA_937952145.1 uncultured Myxococcales bacterium | reverse complement strand
TCGATGGTGATGTAGCGTTCCTTCTTGCTGCGGCGCATGCGGTCGCAGCCCTCTTTTTCCCAATGCCAGATATCGCCATCGATCCGAAAGATCAGCGAAAACTCATCTACGTCGGGGCTGTATGGGCCTCGGCAATGGGTCTGAAGCAGGTTTCGCATCGCTACAATGTGAGGGTCCGTTGCCCGGCCCGAGGGTACGTCGCCGGTCTGGACGCCTACTGTTACCGTCGGCTTGTCACTCATTCTGACCTTCGCTCTCGGGGGTCCGCCTCTTGCCCGCCCAAGGCTCCCGATTTTCGGGACCAGGATTCGTTTCTACGAGCTCACGTTCTTTCTTGAGCATTTCCCGCCTGGGGCCTCGCTCGATCGGCTCCACCCTGCCTTCTCCGATCTGCTTTTTGGAATACCTCTTCGTCGGATCCTCGTGCTTGGTCACTCCGTGCTTGAGGAGGTTGCGCTCCTTATCGAGCTTTTGGTATCGCGTCGCTGGACGATCGTCAACAAGATTGCCGTGTGGGGTTTTGGCGCTGGGTAGATGGCTCGACGGAACCCCGGCCTCAGCCTTACCCGCTGTGCGGCCAACCTTTGCCAGTCGCTTGCCGGTCTTCCCAACCTTGGCGACCTCGCCAGTCTCGCCAGCGACACGCAGGACGCCACGCCCGGCAGGCCCTGCAACGACGGCTCCAAGAACCGTCGCCGGATGCGGCAGCATCGAGTCGCCGACTTCCTCCGTTACGTCTTCGGCCTGCTCGATACCAGGCTTATCAGCCCACTCCTTGAGCCCGTCGAGCTTTTCCTTGATCCAGGTCTTCGCATCGTCGGTGTTGGCGTGCTTGGCGATGTCGGTGGCTTTGTCCTCAATCGCTTTCTCTACAGTTTTTAGGGTGACTCGCCCGTCGGAGATGTCTTGCGCCGTATCCACCACCCGATCAGGGATTGCTTCAATCTGCTTCGCTTTGTTGCCGAGCCCATGATTCAGCGCCCGCGCGACCCGCCCCGTCGGCGTCATCTGGTTCTGCATCTTCTGCGGCAGCTCGCCGAGTGCCATGAAGCAGCGGTCCACCTGCTCCTCGATGCGCGGCGCGTCGCAGATCCACAGATGGCCGTGCTCACGGTAGTAGCGCGTGCCGATCGCATGGACGTGTCCCGTCTGATCGGTGCAGCCCTTCTTGTCCTTTGTCAGCGAGCCGATGACCGCCAGCTCGACTGCGCGATGGGTCTGGCCGGGCTCCATGTTCGACGCTGCGGGATCGTAGACGTTCTCGCGCAGCACGCAGTCGTCGCCCACCCACGGTCGGTGCAGGACGCGATACGTCTTGCCACCCGGTCGCCGGTACATCAGGCAGTCTTGCAGCTTCTTGTCGTAGCAAACGACCGACCGCTTCTTGTCGCGCTCCCACTCCTCGCCGATGCGGAGCTTTTCGCCCTGCACGATGCAGTGCTTCTTGTCGGCAGTCGGCACGCCGAGCGGCTGATCGAACAGGAGCGAGCCGTCGTAGTCCACGAGCATGCACTTCTCGTCGAGCTTCGGATCAACGGGCAAGCTCTGGATGTATTCGTGGATGTACTTCACCGTCTCCACGGCGACATCGGCTGCAAGCTGTGCAACGGGTGTGGCCGCACGACCCTGATACGTTTTGCCGGCGCTGAGCACCAGCACGCGCACCAACACCGCCGATGGAGCCAAGCCGCCGAGCCCCATCTGCACCGAGGCACCGAGGTCGATGCGCGCTTGCGGGCGGAAACTCAAGCCCAGCCCGAGGACACTTTGGCGGCGAATCGGGTCCGTGCCATCGGGCAAGACCAGCGCGGGCAAAACGGGAGTGATGCCATCGTCACCCTTCTTGGCGTAGACCGGCCATCCCCGGCCCAGCGCCTCGCCGTAGATTTTCAGCGCGTGAAAGAAGGGGAGGTAGAGGCCGATCTGAATCGCCGCCTCGCTGGTCGCGAACGCGCCATGCCAGTCATAGAGCGCTCCCAGGCTCGCGGTCAGCTCGACGGGGCCGACGGTTCGGTTGGCGATGACGCGCAGCGCGGCGAGGTCGGCGAGCAGACCGAGCGCATTCGCTCCATTGAAAGGGCCGATGCGGAGCTGGTGTTCGTAGTGCAGACCGATGCGAAGATGATGCGCGGGCTTGTAGTGCGTCGCGCCGTCGTCCTCTCGCGTCATCTGGGGCGCTTGGCTGAACGGCAGCAGAGGCCAGAGGAGCGCGGTCAGGTTCAGACGCACGGGACCGTGCTGACTCTCGGCTTGTCCGTTGATCTGCCAGAAGCTAAAGTCCGTCGCGACGCCGCCCGCGAAGCGACCGAACAATCCTAACGTCACGCCATACGGAAAGACGGCGGCGGTGTCACGCTGGTCCGTCTTGGGCAGCACCATCAAGTGCCCGTAGACGTGCGCGCCGAAGTCGTCGATGTCGAGGCATCCGACGAGGTTGCTATCGCAGAGCGGGCTGTAGTGCGGCAGCAGCGCGGGCTGCGGCATCAGGCGCGGGTCGGCGGTAGCGACGGGTTCCCATGCGGCCAGAGCAGAGAAGGCCGCAACGAGGAGAAACAACCGGATCAGACTTCGTGCTGCCTGCGGATCGCGCTTGGTCATCGGCGGACTCATCAGTTTTCTTCATGCTGTGAGCCCCCTTTCTTTTTGGGAACTACAACACTTTGCGTAACCAGCCCCGAACCAAAACAGAACCGAGGATAAACCCGCGCATCTGACAACTCCCCGTCGAGAGCGAAATTTCAAGAAGCGCCAACCGAACCAAAAACAGAACCAGAACCGAACCAAAACAGAACCTGGCTCGACAACGGCTGCACGCACAACGTGTCGCTCCGTCGGTGATTCTAGATCCATGACCGCATGGCCGTGCTATGAACCGCGCTGTTCCTGGTCTGGAGTCCGTCATGTCCGCACAGCCCGCCGCGCTCCCCCGACACACATCAAGTCCTGGCATTCCTAACGAGAGCACCACGCTGGAGCAGATCCAGGTGAAGCTCGTCGAAGCGCTTCACGAGATGCAGAAGGAAACCGAGTCTCCAGTCAGGAACCTCGCCGACTCGATCCGTTTCGTGCGGAAAGCGCTGACGCTGGTCGGCGACCCCGACGACATTTCGGAAGTCGGGCCGGTTGATTGGTCCGCATTCGCTGCGCTGCTGCGCGAGCGTCGCAACGCGGCCAAGATGTCGCAGGAAGTGCTGGCTGAGAAAGTGGACGTGACCGCGACGATGATCCGTCACATCGAGAGCCAGCGCAGGCGCCCCGGCCGCGGCCTGATGCTCAAGCTCCTGGCTGTCTCCGAGTTGGATCTGCGGGTCAGTGACATCGAGCTGGACGCGGAGCAGAGCGACGGCGCGGCCTGGACGCCGACCTCGTGGTTTGCGCCCAAGTACGATCCCGTGGCCATGGTGTCGGACATGGTCGAAGTCCTAAACGGCGCGGGAGGGCAAGTGGAACAGACGCTGCTCTACTTCGATCCGCAGAGTGCCGCTGATTTCCTCGCAACGTGCAACTCCGCTGCCTACGTCGCGGCCTACCGAACCAACGTCCCGCTGGCGACCATCGCGCGTCATCTCGGCGAGCAGCTCGGCCCGCGTCCGCTTCGCGTCAACGTCCTCGGCTGCGGCGACGGCAAAGCCGAAGTGTTGCTGGTCGAGCACTTGATCCGCAGCGCTCCGCGTCCGCCCAAGGTCGAGCTTTACCTGCTCGACATCAGCCACGTCTTGCTCAACGCCGCCTACAAGCACGCGACCGAGACGCTGCACGACGTACCCGTGCGGACCATTCATGGCAACTTCCACGATCTGCCGCGCTACTCGATGCTGACGCAAGCGCGGGGGCAGCATCGGATCTACACGCTGCTTGGGTTCACGCTTGTCAACTTGCGCGACGAGGTACGTTTCTTTCGCGACACGCTGAGCTGCTGCGCCCCAGGCGACTACTTTCTTTGCGACATCTTGATCGCACACGCGTCGCCGAATCGCCCCGACGAGATCGAACGAGTCGACCCCGCTCTAAAGACCAACATCCGCCCTTCGCATGCCGCATTCCTCAGCGGCCCTCTCCGCCGGTACTGCCGCGGCCTCAGCGAGGTCGAGCTGCACTTGGAGCTCGACACCCGCTGCCCCGTTCCTGGCAGCTACGGCCTCGACTTCATCGCCACCGCCAAGATGCAAAGCGGAGCGCCAGAACGGCGGTTCCTCATGTTTCGCACCCGTCGCTATGATCCCGAGAAGCTCGCTGGCAGCCTTACCGCCGTGGGTTGGCATCTTGACCTTGTGATTCCCTATGGCCACGGTGATGACGGAAAGCCCACCATGGCGCTTATGCTGTTTCGAAAACAGTAATCGCAAACGACTCGACGATTTACCTCATAGCGATATCAGCATAAGCGGAGCCTCGAACGCGCACACAGATGATAGTCCATTTCTGTTCCGGCTCGCGCCGCGGGCTTGCCGCGCCCCGGCAACTCGCGTGGAAGTCCATTCCTGCGGACCAGCCAAGCGCCGCGGTCACGCGATGGACCGCACGAGCTCCGCTGGTATGAAGCGCGGCATAAGCACGTGGTTCTCCAGGTGGACGTGACGCAGGATGTCGCCCTCCAGGTGTTCGAGCTCTGTCATCAGCGTGCGATAGCTGTTGCAGGCCCACGCAGGCGATTGAAAATTCTCGGCGGCTCCGCGCATGCGCAGGAGGAGCCTTCCTACGCTCCGGTGCTCTTCGAGCATCTCCGATAGCTCTCTACGCACGACGGCATCCGCGGGGCTTCGCGCCGTCAGCGCCGGGAAGATCTCTTGCTCCTCGCGATCGAGATGAGGAATGAGGGCCGCGTTCAGCTCACGGACGACGGCCTCCAACTCGCGCAGGCGCGGGTTGCGGTCGCCGTGAACCCGGCCGACCTTTGCGGACAGCTTTTCTACGAACGGCAGCGTCTTGCGCAAAGAGTGATGGTACCGATGTTCGATGTGTCGAATGAGCGCGGCTGTCGACAGACTGCGGGGATCCTCACACGCATCGACACGTTCCGAGATAGCCTGCTCGAGTTCCTCTAGCAGCGTCTGTACATCGAGGTTGCGCGCGCCGCATGCTTTCGCAAGGCTCATGCTGCCGTGGCAACAGTAATCGATGCGGTGGCGCTGAAAGACAGAGGCGCACTCTGAAAATTCCGACACGATGTCGGCAACGCTTTGGCCTGGGTGCAGCATGTTGATCTCCTGCTCAAATTCCTAGCAGGCTTCGTGCCATCACCAGCCTGGAAGCCGCCGCCATTGGCATCGGATTTGCGATGTACGAAAGCCATACTTCCCGTTGAGTAAAGCGATCATCATGAAGAGCGCCATCGGCACCTTCGTTTCGTCGAAAGAACCCTTTCGTCTCTGCTTCCTGATCGGACTGGGAATCGCCGCCGCCGGCCTCTTTCCGTGGCCCCTGGTGCAGCTTGGCTGGATCCGCGGCTGGCCCGGCCCACTGCACGCGATGGCGATGACGCAGGGGTTTCTTTTAGCCTTCGCCGTCGGCTTTCTCGGCACGATGCTGCCGCGGCGGACTGGCGCGCCGCCTCTGTCTACGCCCGAGCTCGTGCTGCTTTCGGTCGCCCTGCTCAGTGTCCCGCTCTGCCTGGGCCTCGGCGTAGAGCGCGCCGCGCAGCTCGCCTATTGCCTGGTGCTGCTCACCCTCGGCCGCTACGCGCTGCGCTCTCTGCGTCGGACCGAACAGAAGCAGCCGCCGCTACCATCGTTCATCTGGATTCCAGCAGGTCTTTTTCAAGGATTCTTAGGCGCGCTCTTGCTGTTTACCTTGCCGCCGTCGAGCGCGCCGCCGTGGACGTATGGCCTGGCCAGACAGCTCGCTCAACAGGGACTGATCCTCAGTCTCGTTCTGGGGCTGGCGCCGATGTTGGCGCCGATGCTGTGGACGGGAAATGCGCCGCCGCCGCCGCGACACGCAACAGCGCAGCGCGCCCAACAGGCCGGGGGCGCAGTGGCGCTCGTTGCCAGCTTTGTGCTGGAGCAGAGCGGCTCGATTTCAGCGGGACTCTTGCTCCGCGGAATCCTCTGCGCGGCGCTGTTGTGGCGGGTGACGCTGCCGTGGCAGCCGCGACGGCGCGCAGGGTTGCACCGGGTGTTATTTCGCGTCGCGCTGTGGCTCATCCCCGTGGGATTTCTCTGTGCCGCTGCGACGCCGCTGCATCGCGTCGCCTGTCTTCATATCACCTTCGTTGCCGGCTTGATGGCCCTGACCTTCGCCACATCGGTCCATGTGACCCTGCTTCACTCAGGCCATGAAGCAGAAGCTGAACGAAGCTCGCCCGCCGTCGCGACGACGGTCTTGCTGCTCTATCTGGCCGCGGCGCTACGGGTGGGCGCCGACTGGCTCGGCATATACTTCCTCGACGGTCTGACTGCGGCGGCGGGGCTCGCGCTGCTCGGGCTCTTGCTCTGGGCGGTGTTCTTGCTCCTCAAGCTGCGCCGGCCTTGATCTAGGATTCGCGATGCTCACCGTGGCGCTTGCCCTCGCCTTCGTCATCGGAATCCTCCTCGGTCTGCTCGGCGGAGGCGGCTCGATCTTGATGGTGCCGGTGCTGCTTTACGTTCTGCGAATGGAGCCGAAGTCGGCGCTCGCGTCGACCCAGGTCATCCTGGCTGCGACGAGCGCGGTGGCGGTCGTGGTACACGCACGAGCCTCGCGCGTGGTCTTCTCCGTCGGAACCGCGTTTGGGATCGCTGGAATGGCGGGGGCCTATCTTGGTGGACGGACTGCCCGCTCTGTTCCCACCAAGCTGCTGCTCTTGGGATTCACTGCGCTCATGGCGATAAGCGCCGTTGCCATGCTCCGTCGGCGTTCGGCTGCCGCGACCGAGCGCCCGCCGCCCTCGCTGGTTCGAGGTGCCGCGGTTGGATCCGCGACGGGTTTCCTGGCGGGGCTGCTCGGCGTCGGCGGCGGGTTTCTGATCGTTCCTGCGCTAACCGAGCTCGGCGGGTTGCCGATGGACCGAGCCATCGGCACGTCCCTCTTCGTCATCACGCTGCAGGCGAGCATGGGCGCGCTTGGCTACCTGGCCCATGCCTCCGTGCGCTGGGACGTGGTGCCTGTCCTGGCGCTCGTCATGGCGTTGGGCAGCACCGCCGGGGGACTTCTGTCCAAGCGGATCTCGGTGGCAGCGCTGCGCCGGAGCTTCGCCATCCTCATCCTGATCGTTGCGGTGGGGATGCTGGCGCGGAATATCCTTTGACGCACACTCAGCCGGCTGCCGCGGCAGCGCGCCGGCCGGCGATCAAGTGCCAGGCGAGAATCAAGACGAGTCCGAGAAGGAATACGCCGACGAGGATCGCACCGAGCTGCGGATAGCTGTGGGTCGTGAAGTTGGCGATCTGCTTCGAGCCGATAATGACCGGCGTGAACGGCTTCACCTTGACCGGCGCGGTCGGATCGAGCTCGTGCCCGA
Source organism: uncultured Myxococcales bacterium (assembly GCA_937952145.1). Lineage (GTDB taxonomy): Bacteria > Myxococcota_A > Polyangia > Palsa-1104 > JAEUJZ01 > JAEUJZ01. The sequence goes on along the minus strand of CALFYE010000508.1, from coordinate 24,135 downwards.
ATACGTACAGGCGATAGATGAAGCGCCCGAACGCGAAGGTGCAGCCGTAGCCGGCGAGCACCGTCAGGTCGATGAGCGCCCGCACGTTGCCGATGGCCGCCACCCGCAGGACGAGCAGGGCGAGCACACCGAACAGGAAAGGCATGAAGTCGAGATCGGACAGCGACTGACGGTCGATCTTGTGCATGCCGATGTAGTGGTTGAGCGTGTTGATCTCGACGATGTCGTGCCCGTCGTTGCCACCCTCGATGGTGTAGGAATAGATGTCCATGTGCAGGCCCCGCGGATACTGCGGCGCCTCCATGCGAATCTGCCACAGCGGCACGACCAGACTCACGAATAGCGGTACGAGCAGAACGACGAGAAGCAGCCGCGCACTCGGAAAGAGCGGCCGATCGAGAAACTCGTAGAACTTTTTGACTGCGTCCTTCACGATCCTCTCCTTGACTCTTCGGGGCATCGCTCAGACGAGATCGCTCTTGCGGAAGTGGCGGCTCGCCGCCCACCACAAGAGTGAGCCCAGCGCCACCGGCCACAGAGTGCCCAGCGCGAACAGCGCGTTCTCTCCGATGCGGCTCGAAAGGAAGAAGCCGACAGGCCCCAGCGTGCCGAGCTCCGGCTCGGCGGCAGAGAGCAGCGCCATGCGCGCCGCCTGCACCGGGTTTGCCGCGCAGATGACGAACAATGTCGCGGCGTGCAGCCGCCACTTGAGCAGAAGCCCGATGACGCCGAAGTCGAGCAGCGCCACGCCCAGCCCGAAAGCCACCAGCACGTACATCATGGCGCGCGCCTGATTGCGCACCACCGTCGAGATGAGCAGCCCCAGCCCCAAAAAAGCCCAGAGCAGCGCAGCACTGATCGCGAGCGCCCGCCCAAGAAACGCCCACGGAATCGCCTGCCGCAAGAACAGGCTGCCGAGCCCGCCGAGCAGCAGCACGAGCATGATCAACGGGCCGAGGAGCAGCGCGTAGCGCACCAGCGTGATGCCAAGAAAATAGCGCCCGCGCGACAGCGGATGGCTGAACAGCATCTCCAGCGTGCCGTCGTCACGCGCGCGGTTTATGAGCTGACCGGTCGCGGTCAGCGCCAGCAGCGGCAGCAGCAGCAACAGTGCGTGCGTAAACGACATGAGGACGCGCCCCATGCCCGTGAAGCCGAGCACGTTCGACTCGCGCACGCCGACGAGGACGAACATCGCGGCGAGCACCGCGTAGATGATTCCGCAGAACAGCAGCCAGCGCGAGCGCAGGACCTCGGCGAGCTCGAGACGCGCGACGGCGAGAAGCTCGATGTTCATTCGGCGCTCCTCGAATCGCGGGCGGCCACCTGCGCCTGCGCCGCTTCGAAAGAGAGCCCTCCCGAGGTCGCCGCCTCGACAGCTCCGAGGTTATAACCCATGGGTGTCCCCTCCGCCGGCACGAACCCCACCACCGCGCGCGGCAGCCAGAGGTCCTTTCGCAGATGGTGGAAGTACAGCGCGTGGACGCTCGGCTGACGAGTCGCAAGATAGCGCAAAAGGCACCCCGGATCGTCGAAGTTCAGCACCGCGCCTTCTTTGGTCTGAAGCTGTGCCGCGAAGCGCGGCTCACCAACGTGCATGTGGCACTCGGCGCATGCCTCGCGATCCCACACGATGGGGACCAGGCCGCTGGGCAGCCGCTGCGTGAAGCGCACGACCAAAACGATCGCTATAAGGACCGCGATCGCGCAGATGGACGGGAGCAGCCATTTGAAGCGTCGCGCTTCAGCCATGAACGCCTCCTGCTGGCTGGCTTTGCGGAACGTCGATTGTCTCGAGCTCGCGGACGTTCAAGTCGCGAAGACGGTCGCCGAGTCGTTCGCGCAGCCCCGCCAGCGCCTGCATCTTGTCGGTGCGACTGACCGTGCGCAGCCAGCGGTCGGTGTCGCCCTTTACTCCCTGGCGAAAGCCCTGCTCGACGAGCCACTCGGCTTCGGCGCCAGCATCCAGGCTGATCTCGATGATCGATAAAGCGCGCTGCGACAGAAATTCCCCGGCGGCGCCGTCGTACACCACCTTCCCGTCCTGCATCGCCACGACGTGATCGACCAGGTGCCGGACTTCTTCCAGCCGGTGCGAGCAGAGGATGAGCGTGGTGTCCTCTGGCACATCCTGAAACAATCGAAAGAAGCGATCGCGCGCCCAGGCATCCAGGCTGGCTGTCGGTTCGTCGAGGATGAGCAGGGTCGCGCGCGACGCGAGGGCCAGCGCGATGAGGAACTTCTGCTTCATCCCGCCCGACAGATTGCGAAATGGACGTGCGGCGAGCGCATCGATGTCGAAGCCGAGCCCGTCGGCTGTCTCCTTGACGCGGGCGCGGGGCAAGCTGCGTAGCTCGCACACCGCGCGCAAGACCTCGCCGATCGGCGCGAAAAGCTGGGGCGCGATCTGGGGCACATAAGCCATGCGGGACTGGAGGGCACTGCCCGGCGCGGACGGATCCTTCCCATCGAGACGCACCACGCCTGCACAGGACAGCATGCCCATGATCACGCGGGTCAGCGTCGACTTGCCGGAGCCGTTGGGACCGATGAGGCCGATGCGACGGCCGCGCGGAACCTCGAGCCCGATGCCGCGCAAGACATGGTTCGCGCCGAACCGCTTATCTACATCGCGAAGCTCAATTCGCACGAGGAACCTCCACGTCGATGCGGCTCAGGGTGGGCCGCTTGTCGATGAGCACTGGCCGTGGCTTGAACAGGGGAAAAAGATGCGTCACCGCGTCGACGAGGCTGAGGGCGAGGCTGCCGCGAAAGAAGGCCAGATCGGGAAAGCGGTTTTGCAGATCGCCCGAGAGACTATAGATTTCGTAGGGGACATCTCCCTGGCCATCGCCATCAAAGTCGAAGCCGGCGTAGTCGTCGAAGTCGTTGCCTTCCCAGTGGGTGCCCAGCGCATCGCCGCCGCCTTCGACGCGCACCTGTTCCAGGTTGTCGCGAAAGCTGTTCTCCGAAAACGTATTGCCGCGCTGGCTGCTGTGAAAGATGACGCCGGAGTTGCAAAGCCGGAAGGCGTTATGGCGGAAGCTGTTGCTGTCGCCGAGCTGCAGCGGCGAGGTATCGAGATAGAGCCCAATGTTATTGCGCAAAGAGACGTTGCCCTGGACGAACACGTTGCCCGATTCCTTCATGCCGAGCCCGATGCCCGCGGCGCCCGAAGACGCGGCGATCAGGTTGCGCAGGTAGCGCACATCGCGGCTGTACATGATGAAGGTGCCGACGACATTGCCAAGCGAGCGGTTGTCCTCGAGCGTCACGTCGGAGCTGTACATGAGATGCAGTCCATAGCGACCGCGAGTGACCGTGTTGCCGGCGATCCGCGTGTGCTTGGTATAGCGAATCACCAGATCGCGGCTGCCGGTGACGAAGTTCTGCTCGATACGCGCGCCGGTAACCTCCCAGAAACGGATACCATCGCCGCGCAGGCCGAGCGCCGCGTCACCAGTACCCAGAATGACGTTGCCGCGCATGAGCACGTCGCGCGATCGTTCGACATTGACGCCAAAGACGGCGCGGCGGATAAGCAGCCCTTGCGCCTCGATTTCCTCGCCCTGGATGTGCAGTCCGGAGTCCATCTTGTCATAGCGACTGCCGCTGCCCTCGATAGTAAATCCGAGGAGTCTAGTACCCCGTCCGGCGGCGCGCACGGTGGTGCCGGTGCCATCGGAGCGGATGACCGCATCGCGCGGCCCCCACAAGGTGAGGCCGCGATCGACGCGGATGTGCTCAGGGTAGACGCCGGGGCGCAGACAGACTGCGCTGCCGTCCGGAGCCCGCTCGATCAGCGCCTGCAAGGACTGTCCCGGCGAAGCCTCCTCGCAGGTCTCGGGGCGCGCGACCGGCAGCGGCTCGCGCGACTCGGGAGCGGGCAGGCCCGCCGCGCCGCGGCAGCTCGCCATCAGGCAGAGCAGCAGGCAAACGCGGGCGCCGCTACTTCTTGGCTGGCTTGGTAGCCGCTGCCGCGGTTTCCGTGGGTTCAACAAGGAAGTACCCCGCCATCTCCAGGTGGAGCGCCGAGCAGAACTCCGTGCAGTACATCGGGAACACGCCGGCCTTGTCCGCGACCATGCTGACGTTGGCGTGCTTGCCTGGCTCCAGGCTCAGGTTGAAGCTGTGCGAGCCGACGGTGAAGCCGTGCGTGGCGTCTTTGGCCTGCTCGATGTTGGTGATGTGAAAGTGGACGGTCTCGCCCTGCTTGACGCGGATGATGTCGGGTGTGAAGTGGCTGCGCACCGCGGTCATGTAGACGTGGACACCATCGTCCCTGCGCTCGATGCGTTCCTTGCCACCCTCGACCGCGAAGGGATCGTGCTCGTGCGTGATGGCGTTCATGCCCATGGGCTTGTAGATCTCGATGGACTTGATCTTGTCCGCCTTGATCATCTGCGCGTAGTGCGGCTCGCCAAGCGGCAGCGGCATGTCGTAAAGCATCTGCTGCTTCTCGCCGCTGATGTCGACCAGCTGGAAGTTCTGCGGTAGAAGCGGCCCGACATCGGCGAAGCGATCGATGGCCCACTTGTTCATCGCGACCAGGTATTTTCCGTCGGGACTGACGGTGTCTCCTTCCGCGGCGGCGAGATGACCGATGTTGTAGTGGGTCGGGATCTTGTCCACGACCTTCAGATCCTTGAGCGACCACTTGGCCACCTTGGTCTCGATAAAGACAGACGTGTACGCAAAGCCCTGGTTGTCGAACTGCGTGTGCAGCGGGCCGAGTCCGATCTCGCACTGCCCGCGAATTGACTCCTTGAAGTTGAGGATCGGCACGCCGTAGGGATCCTTGCCGTCGAACTTCTTCTGGCCGATCAGGGCCTTGATCTTCTCCATGCTGTAGACGGTGGCGTGCGTGTCGAGCTTGCCGCCGACGACGATTTCCTTGCCGTCGGGGGTCACATCGACGCCGTGCGGGCTCTTCGGCTCGGGGATGAAGTACAAGAGGCCTTCATCGATGGCCGTCTGTAGCGAGATGACCTTCATGCCGGCGATGGGCTGCGTCTTGCCGGCCTTGACTACCTCCTCGGCCTTGCGCCAGTTGAAGACATGCAGGTAATCCATGTCATTCTGCGAGGCGCCCGATTCGAGCGGCGGCTTGCCTTCGGCATTGCCGCCGTAGGCGCGCTCCGTGTCGAATGAATTGAAGAAGGCCCAGCCGTCGCTGTCGAGCTTTCCGGCGTCCGCGAGATCCTGCATATAGGGCGGCAGCTCGACCGCCCACGACTGCTCGGGATCGATGCGCCCCTTCTGGCGATCGAACTTCCAGAAGATGGCGGCGCCGCGATACTCCTCGTTGAACTTGCTGATGTCCGCGTACCTGCCGCCGAGCGGCGCCGGATACTGGCTGGCCTCGATGACGTACTCGGTGTTGGGGGTGACGAAGGTCGAGCCGTGCTCGCTTTGAATGAGCTCACTCGTCGCGATCTGCACCGTGCTGAAGTCCTTCAGGCTGACCACGGCGATGCGCGGGTTGGCTTTGTCGTTGACGAAGATGAAGTCGCCGTCGTAGTCGCCCTTGGTCTCGCTGAGCGCGGGGTGGTGCATGTCGCCCCAATTCATATCGCGGCCGGCGCGGCGGCCACCCTTTAGGACCTTCTTCGATTCTTCATCGAAGCCGTAGCCCTGCCAGGGCTCGGGCGTGAACACACCGACGTATTTGAGGATGCGCATGCTCGGCACGCCAATGACGATGAGGTTGCCGCCATGTCCGCCGGACGCGAACAAATAGTACTCATCCTTCTTGCCGCTCGGCATGTACGTCTTCAGCGCCGCGGTGACATCGGCTTCAGTCAGTCCGCGCGCCTTCATGAGCTCGGCGAGATTCGCCCCGCCAGCCTGCTGTCCGCCCGGTGGATTGTCGCAAGACGCAATCGCTCCGCTCAAGCACAGCGAGGCCAGACCCCATCCAAGTGTTCGACCGTGTAGGTATCTCATGGCTCATTTCCCCAGATTTCGGATGTACGCGCGCAGGCCCTTGACCACCGCGGGCTTGGGTAAAAGGTCGGGGTTGGGCGGCATGGCGGGGCTCTTGCCGACGGCCATTCCACCATTGAGGATGATGTTCTCGATGTGCGCGTTGGTGACGGTGGCCTGCCACGTCTTGTCGCTGAAGTTGCGCGGCTTGGGTGTCAGCCCCGCCGACGCCGGTCCGTCGCCGTGTCCCTGCGGGCCGTGACAGGTCATGCAGCGCGTGGAGAACAGCTCTTCCGCTTCCTTCTTGGCTTCGGGGGAGATGACGTCGTCAGCCGTCGCGGAAGATTTGTTGCAGCCTGCACCGCAGAGGAGCGGGATCACAAGCAGAGCCGAGACCGTGAACCGAGAAAACCGAGCCAACATGGAAGCCTCCGCGAAGTCCTTTTTCTAAGGGAATTACAGCAATCACAATGCCAGTCAAGAACCCTCTGCCCGTCGCAGAGATCTCGGAAAAAATTGCGCGCGCGGGAAAGTTGGGCGCAATTTTTGCGGCTCCGCTGCCGATGCTTGAGTAACTCCAGCTGGTTCAAGCCTTGCAATGGCAAACAGTAAGGAAGGACTTCCTATGCAGCCGAATCATGTATCCGTCCCGGCCGGTGCAATTGCTCCGAGGTGGCTCGAGAGTCCGCTCTCGCAAATCCTGGATCATATCCTGCACACCTATCACGCACCGCTGCGTGAAGACCTCGCGCGAATCCACTTGCTCATCTCCCAAGCGCGCGCGACACCCCGCGGCTGCTCGGTCGAGCGGCAAGCGATTCTGGAAGAGATCTGGCAGTGCTTTTCGACGCTGCGCGAGGAGCTCGAGCTGCACATGGAGAAGGAAGAGCAGGTGCTTTTCCCCTGGATTCGAGCTGGGCGCAGCGCGTCGGCCAAAGCGCCGATCAAAGTGATGCAGCACGATCACAAGCAGACCGAAGAGCTGCTCGCTCGGTTGGGCAAGCTCCGTGAGCGATACATTCCGCTGATGGATGGTGCGCAGGCGACGCAGTCGATCGTGCAGGGTCTGGCCGCGATCGATGATTCTTTGCGGGAGCACATTCGCCTCGAAGAATTGGTTTTTCATCGCGCGCTGGCTTCCTGATGTAAGCGCGCTTTTCGAGATGGGAGTCTGTCCATGGCGGCTCATTCCTCACCGCGTTCGCTCATGCCGAGAGAGCACGGCGCTTATGGGCAGCTAGCACTGCCACTGCTCACGGCGCTGTTCTCGGGGCGACCTACCGCAGCGGCATTCCTCTATGCCGCGGCAGCGGTGTTCGCATTCTTCGCGCATGAACCGCTGCTCGTATTGCTGGGTCAGCGCGGCTCGCGTGCGTTTCGCGAGCTGGGTGCTCGCGCGCGCCTCCGGTTGACTCTGCTCGCCGTCGGCACGCTGCTCTGCGCCGGGCTCGCGCTGATGCTGTCGAGTCAGACTGCTCGCCTGGCGTCTGTCGCACCGCTCGGCGGGGCGCTGGCGCTCTCGCTTCTCATCTTTCGCAAAGAGGAGCGAACGGATTGGGGCGAGATCGTCGCGGCGTTTGCGCTGTCCGCTGCCGGGCTCCCGGTTGCCGTCGCAGGCGGCGTTCCGGTGCGACTCGCTCTTTGCGCCTGGGGCATTTTTTCGCTGGGCTTTGGACTCGTCACGCTGTCATTGCGCCGAGCGATTTACGGTCAAAAGCAGACCTTGCGCTGTACGCGTGCCCCGGTCGCGATTCCGTTGCTCTCGCTTTCCGGCTGCTGGCTCGTTACACAAACCTCCGCAGCGGTCGCGGTCGCCGCGGCACCGGTGGTCGGGATGGCTTGCACACTCTTGATTTTCCCGCCGTCGCCGAAGCAGCTGCACCGAATCGGCTGGCTGCTCGTGCTCAGCACCATGGCAACTGGCCTGTTGCTCGTGCGGGCTGCGCATGGCTAATGAACTAAAAAAGGACTCCCATGGATACGAAAACTGAAAGGGCTCTTGATGTTCTTGTCGTCGGTGCTGGTCCGACGGGAATGCTCCTGGCATGCGCGCTCGTTCATCACGGGCTCCACGTTCGCATCATTGACGCGGGCAAGGGGCCGACACTGGCCTCGAAAGCGCAGGTGCTCCAGACGCGGACGCTCGAGATTCTGGAGCAGCTCGGATTCGTCACCCGTTTCCTCGAGCGCGGCCAACCGCTGCACCTGCTCAGCATGTACAACCAGGAGATGAAGCGACTCTTCCACATTATCGTCGGAGAGCTCGACTCGCGGTACCCGTTCATGCTGAGCCTGCCGCAGCGCGAGACCGAGCAGCTGCTCAGCGACCGTCTCGCCGAGCTGGGCGTCTCGATCGAGCGTCAGGTGCATCTCGCTGAGCTGCGGCAAGATGCGAAGCAGGTAATCGCCAGTGTCAAGCGCGCCGGCTGCGATGAGCGGGAAGAGATTCGGGCCGCATGGCTCGTCGGTTGCGACGGTGCGCACAGCGCCGTGCGGGGGATCCTGGGGCTGGAATTTTCAGGCACCACCTACGCGCAGCGGGTGTTGCAGGCGGACGTGAAAATCGATTGGCCGCTGCGTCATGCTGATGACGAGATGATCGGCTTTGTCTCGGAGCACGGCCCGCTGGCCGCGTTTCCCCTTCCGGGCCAGCACCGCTATCGCCTGCTCGCTTTCGACGCCGGCCTCGGTCCGAGCCTGGAGAATTTCCAGTGGCTGCTCGACACCCGCGGTCCCAAGGGGGCGCGCATCAGCGACCCCGCGTGGATGAACGAGTACACGATCCACTGCCGCATGGTGGAGGAGTTTCGCGTCGGCCGGGTGTTCCTGGCCGGCGACGCCGCGCACACCTTCAGCCCGGCGACGGGACAGGGAATGAACTGCGGCATGCAGGACGCCTATAACCTCGCGTGGAAGCTGGCGCTCTGCCATAAGGAACAAGGGAGCCCGCTCCTCCTCGATTCCTACACCGCCGAGCGAGCGCCGGTGGCGCGTGCGCTGCTCCAGGTCACGGACGCGGCGACACGCGGCATGCAGGATCTCTTCACCATCTATAATCCCGCCGCGCAGAGCTTGCGTGACGCGATGCTGCGCTTCGTCACGTCGGTGGGGCTGGTACAAAGACGCGTCTCGCGCAACTTGTCGATGCTCGACGTCGGATACCGCAAAAGCCCGATCGTCGGGCAGAACCACAGCACGCGCCTCTCGACGGATCATGAGCCCGGCGACTCCATCAGCCTGCGCGATTGGCTGGACTTCGGCCACGGACCCAGGCCCGGGGAGCGAGCATTTGATGGGGCGCTCGTCGACGAAACCGGCCAGGATGCGACGCGGCTTTTCCAGCTCTTCAGCGGACGCCAGCACACCCTGCTGCTATTCGGCGGCCTGATGAACAGCGACGAAAGCTACGCGCGGCTGGCTGCGATCGAAGCCTGGGCGCTCGCCCGGTACCCCGACTTAATGCGTTCTTACTTCGTGCAGATTGTGCCGCGCCCCGGCGATCCACCGAGCATCCTGCGCGATGGCCCGATGCTCTTCGACAAAGACGCGCTCTTACACCAGGCCTACGGCGCGCGCGGTGAGTGCCTGTATCTGATTCGCCCCGACGGCTATGTGGGTTATCGTGGGCAGCCCGCGGATCAGCTCAAGTTCGCCGACTACCTGTCCCGGATCTTCATCTAAACCGAATTCGCGAATTTTTTTCGCTTTGGCGTACAAACGCAGAAAATTGTGCGCATAGTATGCGATACAGCGACGGGGAAAGGCTGGTACGCGGGTTGCGATGGTTATTTACGAAGCGAGGGAACCGTGGGCAACACACTCTCCAGCTACCTGCTCGAAGATCATGCGCGGTTGGATGCGCTCCTCCTAAAGAGCGTTGCCGATCCCGCGCACTTCGATCATGAAGCATTCGAAAGCTTCCGCTCCGGTCTGCTCCGACATATCGGAATTGAAGAGAAGCTCCTCCTGCCCGCCGCGCGAAAGCAGAACGGCGGCAAGCCGCTGGCTCTGGCGCATGCGCTGCATGTGGAGCATGCGGCTCTAGCGTCGCTGATGGTGCCGACGCCAGATGCGGCGCTGGTCGATGAAATTCGCCGGCTGCTCACCCGCCACAATCCTCGAGAGGAAGGGCCGGAGGGCCTGTACGCCATCTGTGAATCGCTGCTCGGCAGCGAAACCGTGACGCTGCTCGAACGCGCGAAGGCCATGCCCGCGGTGCGAACAGCCCCCCACTTCGATGGACCCGCCGCCCATCGTACTGCCGAATCGGCCCTGCGATCCGCAGAGCGCGCTTTCGGGCAGAAGGAAATCTCCCAGGAAGGGAAGCAGGGTTAGTGATAAATGTAGTTGATGCTCGGTCAGCCGAAACTGGTCCTCATCATCCTCGCCGTGCGTGATCTGGCGAGGGCAGTCGCCTTCTATCGGGAGGTCTTTGGCTGGCCGGTGCTCGTCGAGGTTCCGGTTTACGTAGAGATGGAGATGCCCGGCGGTCAGCGCGTCGGGCTCTATGATCATGAAGGCTTCGCCCGCAACACCGGACGGCGCGCAGCGTGTGCTCCGGAGGACCATACCGCTGCCACGGAGCTCTATTTCCACGCGGACGACCCGGCTCCGCTCATGGAGCGGTTGGGGCGAGCGGGCGCGCGGCTGCTAAGCCCACTTGGTCCGCGACCGTGGGGCGATGAAGCAGCGTATTTCGCCGACCCGGAGGGAAATGTCCTCGTGGTGGCTCGGCCGGCGGGTTCCAATCCTTCCGCTGAGAGGCGCATCGCAGGGAACTTGCCAACGCCCGGAAATCCGACTAGAGGCTAATCAGATGGTGGCTAGATCACACGCGTTGCGGGCGTCCTTGTGGGCGAGCATTTTTACGCTCGCCCTCGCCGTCCTGATCATCGTCGGCTCGCGTCGCCTCGCAAACTTCGACGCCGCGCTGGTCGGATACACGTTCGCGACGCTGTTCGCGACGTTCGGCATCACCTATCGGTACGCGATGTGGCTGCAGCGTCCGCCGACGCGAATGTACTGGAAGCGGGGCTGGCAGGCGTTCGTGTCGCCGCGGTTTCTCGCCGGCAACCTCGGGCGCTTCGTGCAGCGCGCGGTCGTCGAGGTCGCGGGCAATCGCTTCATCTTTCGGCGCAGCGCGCTGCGCGGCCTGACGCATTGGCTCCTCATGTGGGGCTGCATCATCGCCGCCGCGATTACCTTCCCGCTGGTGTTCGGCTGGATCCATTTCGAGACGGTACCGGGCCACCTCGACACCTACCGCACCTACGTGTTCGGCTTCGCAGCGGGTGATTTTCCGGTCGCCTCCTGGCTCGCCTTCATGGTGTTCCATGGGCTCGTCTGGGCGTCGTTCCTGGTGCTGGCCGGCGTGATGCTCGCGTTTCGGCGGCGCATGATCGACCACGGCGCCATGGCGGCGCAGCAGTTCGGTGAGGACATCCTGCCGCTCGTTCTGCTCGGCGCCATCAGCATGACCGGGCTGATGCTAACCGTGAGCTACACCTGGCTGCGAGGTTATGCGTACGACTTCCTGGCGATCCTGCATGCGGTCACCGTGATCGTGACGCTCCTCTGGCTGCCCTTCGGGAAGTTCTTCCACATCTTCCAGCGACCGGCGCAGCTCGGAGTCGGCTTTTATAAAGATGTGGGCGCACGCAGCGAGCAGGCGCGGTGCGCACGGTGCGACCGCGAGTTTGCGTCCGCCGCGATGATCCGCGACCTGATCGACGTCGAGCGCGAGCTCGGCTTCAAATACGAAACATCTGGCGGTACCGGTCATTATCAGCGGATCTGCCCAGCGTGCCGGCGCGCGATGTTCGGGCTTGCACAAGGCGCGCTGTGGCGGGGAGAGAATCATGGCGACACTGCCCGTTGATGATTTGGCGATCACGCGAGCGTTCGGTCCGCATCTATCGCCGCGCACCCTGAGCCGTGCTTCCGACGAGCCGGAGCGGCTGGTCAAGACGCACTGCTGCTTCTGCGGCCAGCAGTGCGGGATACAGCTCAAAGTGAAGAACGACGCGGTGATCGGGTTCGAGCCGTGGGAGGACTTCCCATTCAACCGCGGCATGCTCTGCCCGAAGGGCGTCAAGCGCTACCTGCAAGGCTCGCATCCTGACCGGCTCCTGACCGCGCTCGCGCGCGATCCGTCAGTCGAGAACGGATTCCGGTCGATGCCATACGATGCTGCGATCGAGCGCGCCGCGCGTGAGATTCGGCGCATCCAAGATCTGCACGGGCCGGCCGCAGTTGGTGTGCTTGGCGGCGCCAGCCTTACGACCGAGAAAACCTACCTGCTCGGCAAGTTCGCGCGGGTCTGCTTGAAGACACCGTACATCGACTACAACGGCCGGCTGTGCATGGTGAGCGCCGGTGCCGCGAACAAGAAGGCGTTCGGCATCGATCGCACGACGAGCCCATGGTCCGATATGGTCGGCACCGACGTCATCTGGGTGGCCGGATCCAATGTTGCCGAGTGCTCGCCGATCACGACCAACTACATCTGGCAGGCGCGTGAGCTCGGCGCGAAGGTGATCGTCCAGGACCCGCGCATCACGCCGGTCGCGCGCACCTGCGACCTGTATCTGCCTGTCCGGCCAGGGCGCGATGCGGCCCTGTTCGCGGGCGTGCTCCAGCTTATGATCGAGAACGGCTGGATCGATCGCGACTTCATCGAGCGGGAAACGGTGGGCTTCGAGGCAGTGGCCGCGTACTGCGCGACGTGGCCGGTAGCGCGGGTCGCCGAGGTCACGGGTGTCCCCGAGCGCTCGATCCGCAAGGCGGCGGAGCTGTGGGGGATAGCGAAGTCGAGCTTCCTCTTTCACGCGCGCGGCATCGAGCACCACTCGAACGGCGTGCAAAACGCGCTTGGCACGATCAATCTTGTGCTGGCGTCCGGCCGCATCGGCAAGCCCAAGAGCGGCTACGGCACGATCGTGGGTCAGGCGAATGGGCAGGGCGGTCGCGAGCACGGGCAGAAGTGCGATCAGTTGCCGGGCTGGCGCGACATCTCGAACCCGGACCATCGGAAGTACATCGCTTCGGTTTGGAACATCAAAGAGGCGGATCTGCCGGGGCCGGGCGTCGATGCGTACGAGCTGTTCCGCAAGATCGACGCGGGCGAGATCAAGGGGCTCATCTCGATCTGCTTCAACCCCAAGGTCTCGCTGCCGGACAACCAGTTCGTGACGCGTGCGCTCGAGAAGCTTGAGTTCTACGTCGCGATCGACTTCTTCCTCAACGACACGGCGCGCCACGCCGATCTCGTGCTTCCGGGGAGCTTGCAGGAAGAGGACGAGGGTACGGTGACGCAGGTCGAGGGTCGCGTCATCAAGATCAACAAGGCAGTCGACTGTCCCGGCGAGGCGCGACAGGACTGGCGCATCATCCAGGACCTCGCGAAGGCGCTCGGGCGACCGCACGGGTTCACGTTCGACAGCCCGCGGGCCATCTTCGACGAGCTCCGCGTGGCATCCAAGGGCGGCGTCGCGGATTACTCCGGCATCAGCTATGAAAAGATCGAGCGGCAGATGGGGGTGTTCTGGCCGTGCCCGAGCGACGACCACCCGGGGACGCCGCGCCTGTTCGAGCCCGGCAGCGACAACCCGGTCGCCAAGGGGAAGGGGCGCTTTTACTTCCCAGATGGCAAGGCGCGGTTCAATGTCGCCGAGTACCGGCCCGCGGTCGACGATGTGTCCGAGGAATATCCGCTGTTCCTCACCACCGGGCGCGTCGTGAGCCAGTTTCTATCTGGGACGCAGACGCGTCGTATCGGTCCGCTGGTCAAGCACTACCCCGAGCCGCGGATCGAGCTGCATCCGCGTCTTGCCGAGAAGCTTGGGATCGCCGATGGCGCCTGGGCGACGGCTGAGACCCGCCGCGGCGCGATCACGCTGCGCGCGATGGTGGTGACGACCATCCGGCCCGATACGATCTTCATTCCCTACCACTGGCCTGGCGACAAGAGCGCAAATCGCCTGACGGTGGCGGCGCAGGATCCGATCAGCAAGATCCCTCAATATAAGGTCTGCGGCTGCCGGCTGCGGCCCGCCGATGGCCCGCCCGCCTACGCCAAGGAAAGGGAGGCCCAGCAATGAGCGTCCCGCAGCACCTCGAGTTCTTCGTCGACCCGAGCCGTTGCATCGGGTGCCGCGCCTGCGTGGAGGCATGCACCGAATGCGACACGCACCGGGGCGAGCCGATGATCCACCTCGAGTACATCGATCGCGGCGCGTCGGTCCAAACGGTTCCCGTCGTGTGCATGCACTGCGAGCAGCCGACGTGCGCCGAGGTCTGCCCGGCCGACGCGATCAAGCGCACGGGGGATGGTGTGGTGCAGAGCGCGCGCAAGCCACGCTGTATCGCGTGCGGCAACTGCGTGGTGGCGTGTCCCTTCGGAGTCCCCGAGCTGTACATCGATCGCGCGATCATGATGAAGTGCGACATGTGCTACGACCGGACTTCGGTCGGCAAGAAGCCGATGTGCGCGACGGTCTGTCCGAGCCAGGCGCTGTACTTCGGCACGCGCGAGCAGATCTCGGCGCTGCGCCCGCAGTCGATGCCGACGAATACGTTTCGGTTCGGCGACCAGGTGATCCGCACGCGGGTCAACGTGATGGTGCCGCGCCGGCCGGCCGCGCCCGCGCAGATCGACGTGACCGCGGCGATGGACGAGCGTCCGCCGAGCCGCGCGGTGCGGCTGCCGGTGGTGGGCGACGACCCTGATCCCTTCGCCGAGGTGGAGGTCTGACATGGCGGACGATCCGCAGAGGCGCTTCGAGGAGGATCTCGCGCTCGACGCGCGACTTACCGCCGAGGCCCGGCAGGGGCTCACCGGAACCGCGCGCGCCGAAGTGTATGGGCCGGCGTACGACCGCGACGACGTTACGGTGCCGCCCGACGGCCGATCCATGGCGGAGCAGCCGCGCTGGCGGCGCGACTTCGCGATCGATTGGCCGCAGGATCACCACGTCGCGCGCCGCGACTTCACGAAGTTCCTCGTCCTGACCAGCGGCGCGTTCGCTGCGGGTCAGGGGTGGATCGCGGCGCAGAGCCTGGTCCGGCATCGTCGCCCGCCGCCGCCGCGCAAGCGGATCGCCGCCATGACCGACGTGCCCGTCGGAGAATCGCTGATGTTCGACTACCCCGGCGAGCACGATCCCTGTTTGCTGATCCGCCTCGCCGAAGACAAGCTGGTCGCGTTCAGCCAGAAGTGCACGCACCTCGCGTGCGCGGTGATCCCGCGGTTCAAGGACGGTGTGCTTGACTGCGCGTGCCACAACGGCTCCTTCGATCTCGCGACCGGCCGGAATCTCTCGGGTCCGCCGCCGCGACCGCTGCCGCAGATCGAGCTCGAGGTCGTGGATGGCGAGGTGTTTGCCGTCGACGTGACCGCGAGGACCAGCTGATGTCGCGCCTGTCCCGCCAGTTGACGCGCGAGCAGCGGACCACGGTCGTCAACGGCGTCCTGTGCTTCGTCCTGCTCCTCGTCGTCCTACAGCTGTGGCTCTTCACCGCGACGATGAACGCGTTCCTCGGGGGGGACGACGGCGCGGTCTGGCCGGCCTTTGGGGCCAGCGTCGCGTGCCTGGCCTTAAACCTCGGTCTTTTGCGCTATCTCGGACGGCGATGACGAGCCCTCCTACGCGACTTGCCGCGATGCATCCGGCGTATTTCGCGCTGGTCATGGCGACCGGGATCGTCTCGCTGGCCTGCCACACGATGGGGTTGCCCTTGCCCGCCAAGGGGCTCTTCGCGTGTAACCTCGCGTTCTACCCCGCGCTTTGGATCCTCACCCTCGTGCGCTTCGTGCGCCATCGCGCGCAGGTGGTGGCCGACCTGCGCAATCACAGCCGCTCGGTCGGGTTCTTCACAACTGTGGCGGCCACCTGCGTTCTTGGCACGCAGTGCTTCCTTATCGGCGGAGCGTATCAGGCTGCGCTCGCGTTTTGGGTATCCGGAATCGCGCTCTGGGCGCTGCTCACGTACGCGGTGTTCACGATCATCATCGTCAAGCCGGAGAAGCCCGCGCTGGCCGAGGGCCTCAACGGCGGCTGGCTGGTCTCCGTCGTCGCCGCGCAATCGGTGTGCGTGCTCGGCGCGCAGCTCGCGCCCGGCATGGGCCAGCATGCTCCGCCGGTGCTCACTTTCTGTTTGGCGATGTGGCTCGGGGGCGGGATGCTCTATCTGTGGATCATCGCGCTCATCTTCTACCGCTACGCGTTCTTCACGATGAGCCCGTCGGATCTGGCGCCGCCGTACTGGATCAACATGGGCGCGGCGGCGATCTCGACGCTCGCTGGCACGATGCTAGTCGCAGCGGCGCCTCACTCGCCGGTCATCGAGCAGGTGTTGCCCTTCGTGCGCGGACTGACCCTTTTGTGGTGGGCCACGGCGACTTGGTGGATCCCGATGCTCGTGATCCTCGGCGTGTGGCGGCATATCCTGCGGCGCTTCCCGCTCCGATACGATCCGCTCTACTGGGGCGCTGTCTTTCCGCTCGGGATGTACACCGTATGCACCGCGCGGATATCTCGCGCCGTCGATGCGCCGTACCTGCTCTCGATCTCTCGCGTCTTTGTCTACGTGGCGCTTGGCGCATGGGCGCTGGCTGCTGCGGGGATGACACTCTCACTGGTCCGCCGCGGCCGATCGTCGTCCTGAGGTCGTTCGATCGAGCTAACCTTGATTTGGGAGAGTTGAAAGAGCTGGCGGCTAGCGACGCCGCGGCTCTCGAACCGACGCGTTGACCGGGAGCGGCTGCGCGGAGGCAGCAATCGCGAACAGCACCGACGTGTCCGGCGTCTGGACCGAGGCATCCATGGAATGCACGAGCGCAAGCAGGCTCTGCTCCGCGCGACCCTGAAATCTGCCGATGGCCCAAGGCTGCATTCCGTCCGAGCCACTCCGATGGCTGCCCCTCTGCACGAGGACCTTCATCGCGCCGCCTGGGACCTCCTGGACGGTCTCCTTGATCTCGAACATGGGACCGAAGGTCCTACGCGCCAGGGCCTCGGCCTCGGCGGCGAAGCGCTCCGGGCCCTGCGTCGCCGAAGTCCAGACGATGGTGAGCTTGCGCAGGTCGCTGATGGTCCGTAGCTCCCCCGGGTCACCCTGGCTGACTTTGAAGTCCGCCGGGATCCACATCTGAAGTCCGGCCTTCGGGAAGCGCCAGAAATCGCCGGGATGATCCGGCCAGCCCTCTGGAAGAGACAGCTTCCTGACCTCGCCCGAGGTGACCCAATAGATCCCTTTCGGCTCCGTCAGGATCCTTTCGTAGGACCCGAGCAGGAAACTAACGCCATGGGCGATGCGGAGGGGCGTCACACCAGTAGGCCGGACCAGGATCATGTGATGCCAGCCCGACAAAGGGTGGGGACTAGTTGCCCCGACAAGCATGCCGTCGAGCTTACCCCAGAACAGCGCCTGCTCACCCGCGAAAAGCGGCACCGCCTGACCGCTGCGGTAAAGCGCCGCCCCCTTTCTAAGCCCGACGAGCAACCCATGCGGAGTATTGCGCAGCGCCCCGACGTTCCCCGTCAGGATCCGGGTCCAGGTGGCGCCGCCGGCCGGGCTAGTCCACAAGCCCGCGCTCGTCGCCACGAACCAGGTTGCTCCGTCGACTTCGACCGCCGTGACGACAGCCTTGCCCCAGCCGACCGGAACGCTCTGCCAGCTCACGCCGCCGTCCTCCGAGCGGAAGAGTTGATCCTTGCAGTCGAGCCATAGAGCATCGCCGCCGCTCATGAGCTTGATCGCCGGCGGGTTCGGATTGAAGCGCGCAAGGAGCTCAAACTCCGCGTCGCCATCACTCATCGCCGCCATGTCTCCATCGGATCCAAGCACGAAAAAGCGGCCTTTGTGGGACACGATCCCGAGCGGCTTGATCAACCGGGGTGGAAGCGCGCGGCTCTGCCAGGTGAGTCCCTCATCGCGAGAGGTGAAGACGCCGCTCTCCATCACCAGCGCGAGCTGGCCGTTGATCTTAGCAAGGCCTTTGGGCCGCGCCGCGCCGGTCGGCAACGCCATGGGTTGCCACCTGAGGGCCGGCGCGCTCGTAGCCTCCTCGACGGAGCGCGGCAGCGGGAAGAGCCCCGCCGCCAGCCGCGCCACAAGGCTCGAGCTGGCCTGGCTCGCTCCGAGAACGAGCAGGACCAGCGCCTTGGGTTGAGATGCGCAGTGGTATGCCTCCCAGGTCTGGCCGCGGGTCGCCTGGCAGTCGAGGCCAGCGAGGCGAATCGGGACGGGCGCGCCCGCGGTTGGCTCGACGGCCGGCACGAGACTCGGGAGCTTGGTCGCGAAGAAGTCTGCGGCCCCTGTCGGGGTGACGATCAGGTGGACGGTCAAGCTCAACGCGGGCGCAGATGCAACGAAGCCTTCGCCGCGTGAGAGCACGTCGAATTCGGCAGGGAAGAGGATCTGAAGTCCTGTTTCATGAATGACGCGCGGCGTCTCAGCGTACGTCCTGCCGCTGATCAGCGAGGCGAAAAGGAGCAGTAGAATGGGAGTGCGGATATCGTGGGTACAGAGGTACATCGCATTCCTCCTGCAGAGGTTGCACACTCGGCCGAGCATTCCCGGCGCACTGTTCTCCACCCTGATGAGGAAGCAATCAGCGCGCCGCGCATGGAGCATCAGAAGAAGATGCGGTTCAGATAGTCGGCCAGTCTCCGCAGCTAGCCCGGCTGGCTACTAAATCCGACATAGCCGTCATGACGAATCAGGTAAGCGCACGCATCGCGTGCACCGTAGATTCGGTGGAGAAGACCTCGCTGGTCGATGAGCAACTTCTCGGCCCCGGGCCCATTAGACAGCTCTAGAGAACCTGGCACGGTCTGAACCAGATACGATTTCGATCCCTGGCCAGTCGCCAAGCTGGACGGATCGCGGCTTGCTACTTCCTCTAGATGCGGGACGAACCCGACCGGAATGCTCCGCGCTTGCGAGTTCCTTGCCAGGAGGATGCTCATGAAACGTCTGTCCCTCATTGCTACTGCCTTGCTGTTCTTCGCCGTGCCGGCGTTTGCCCGTTCTGTCGCCGACGTCGACGTGCCGGAGACGCTGACCGTCGAGGGCAAGAGCCTGAGGTGCAACGGCGCCGGCATCCGGAAGAAGATCATCATCAAAGAGTACGTCGTCGCGCTCTACCTTGAGAGCAACTCCACCGACGAGCACGCGATCTTCGAACGCCACCGCACATGGGCCGTGCGCATGATCTTTCTGCGAGACGTTGAGAAGGAGAAGATCGTCCGCCCCTTCGAAGAGAGCTTCGAGAAGACTTCGAGGAACGACGCGGCGTTGCAGGCGAGCCTCGACAAGGTCGCCGCGGCGCTCACCGATGTCAAGAAGGGCACGGTCATGACCGTGAGCTACACGCCTAGCAAGGGCACAACGGTGGCCGTTCAGAGCGGCCCCTCGGTGACTATCGAAGGCTGGCGCTTCGGTTTCGCCATGCTGGACACCTGGATCGGCCACAGCCCGCTCAGCCTCTGGCTCAAGAGAGAGTTGCTCGAAGGCAAGTAGCTCCGGGGCGTGGTCATCCCGAGCCGTGCGAAGCTTCTCATGTGTGTTGCTGCCGCTCGAGGTTGGAGCCTAGGCGGCCGGCACAAAGACGCGAAAAAGTTTCCGTACTTTTTGGCCATCGCGCAGAGATTGCGGGGTGCTCGTCAGGTCGTAGCGGATCTTTAGTCCGTCGCCGAGCCGCACGAAGACGGAACGCGGCTTGCTCGTTCCTCCAAATGCGTAACGAAGAACGTCTCGGAGGCATCGATGCAATCGAAGCGACAGCTTGACCCCGATGTGCTGATCGTCGGCGCCGGCCCGACCGGACTGCTCCTCGCTTGCGAGCTTCTGCGCCATGGTTTGAAGGTACGCATCATTGATGTGGGCGAAGGCCCGCCGCTCTGTTCTAAAGCGCAATTTATTCAGACGCGGACCCTCGAGATCTTGGAGCAGATGGGCATCGTCGAGCGCTTCCTCGCCCTGGGGCGTCCGCTGTACGGCCTCAGCCTGTACAGCCCGGATATGAAGCGGCTCTTCCACTTCAACATCGGCGAAATGGATTCCCGATATCCGTTTACTCTCAGCCTGCCGCAGAACGACACCGAGCAGCTGCTCATCAAGCACTTGGCCGACCTGGGCGGGCATATCGAGTGCCCGGTCCGGTTTCTCGGGCTGACGCAAACCGACGACCGCGTGACCGTGCGGATGCAGCGCGTGCAGGACGACGAAGACCCCGAGATCGATGAGATCCGCGCCGCCTGGGTCGTTGGATGCGACGGAGCGCATAGCGCTGTGCGCCATTGTCTGGGCATCGACTTCTGTGGCAACACGTATGAGCAGCGGATTATCCAGGCCGACGTGCGCATTGACTGGCCGCTGCGACACGCGGAGGACGAGATCATCGGTTTCCTCTCTCCGCGCGGTCCCACCATGGCCGTACCCCTCCCCGGGGAGCAGCGCTACCGGCTGCTCGGCTTTGATACCGGGCTCGCGCCAACGCTCGGAAGCTTTCAGTTTCTCCTCGACGAACGCAGCGCCGCTGGCGCGCGGGTCAGCGATCCGGTCTGGATGATCGAGTACGCGATCCACTGTCGAATGGCAGCGCAGTTCCGCATCGGCCGTGTCTTTCTGGCCGGAGATGCGGCGCACACCGTCAACCCGGTGACCAGCCAGGGGATGAACACCGGAATGCAGGATGCCTACAACCTGGCGTGGAAGCTCTCGCTCGTTCAAAAAGGGCTCGCGCGACCAGTCCTCCTTGATTCCTACGAAGCGGAGCGCATGCCCGTTGCCGCGGCGCTGCTCAAAGCCCCCGATGCAGTCGTGCAGGAGCTGGGCTCGCTACTCGCGCGCTATAGCCAGGTCGCGCAGGGGCTGCGCGGCTCTCTGCTGAGCTTCGTCGCCGATATGGGACTCGTCGAGCGCAGGACGTCGCGCGGCCTGTCTATGCTCGAGCTCGGTTATAGGAACAGTCCGAGCGTCGGTCAGACTGAGCCGCAAGGAGAAGCAGGACAGAGCGGTTCCTCGTCCATGCGTAGCCTCCGCGAGTGGCTGCACTATGGGTACGGACCGGCGCCAGGCGAGCGCGCGCCGGATGTCGGTGTCCTCTCAGATGGAACGCGCAAGGACTTGCGCCTGTTCGAGCTCATCGGTGGCACCAAGCACTCCCTGCTCCTGTTCCCTGGGGTGTTGTCTAGCGACGAAGGACCTGCTCATCTGACGGACCTCGGGGCGCAGATCTCCCACCTGTACCCTGGTCTCATTCGGACATTCTTGATTACGATCGAAGGCAGCCCGCGCCATCCGTCGCGGAGCGGTTGGAACGGCCCCGCTCTCGTCGATCAAGGGGGCCTCATGCACCAGATCTACGGCGCCCGCACGAACTCTCTGTATCTGATTCGGCCCGATGGTTATGTTGCCTTCCGCAGCCAACCGATCGATGCGGGTCAGTTCACCGCCTATCTATCGAAGATTTTTACCTAACGACAGATCCTTTTCCCCGCTCTCACCTGCCGCGGCACATCGCGTGCGTTGGTTGCGCAGAGCTCCACTCGCTCATTTCTCGAAAAGAGCCCTTCGCCCGCGCCCGCTTCGCGTCAACGTACTCGGCTGCGGCGATGGCAAGGCCGAGGTGATGCTGGTCGAGCACTGGGTCCGGAACGCTCCGCGTCCATCCAAGGTCGAGCTTTACCTGCTCGACATCAGCCACGTCTTGCTCAAGACAGTCTACACGCCTGCGATCGAAACGCTGCACGATGTGCCCGTGCGAATCATTCACGGCAACTTCCACGATCTGCCACGCTACGCGATGCTGACCCAAGCGCGCGGCCAGCATCAGCTTTACACGTTGATCGCCTGACGCTCGTCAACTTGCGCGACGAAGTACGTTTCTTCCGTGACCCCCTGAGCTGCTGCGCCCCCGGCGACTACTTTCTCTGCGACATCCTGATCGCACACGCTTCGCCGAATCATCCCGACGAAATCGAGCAAACTGACCCCGCGTTAAAAACAAGATCCCCCTCGCATGCGGCGTTCCTCAGCGGCCCACTCCGTCGATACTGCCGCGGCCTCAGCGAAGTCGAATTACATCGGGAGATCGACACCCGCTGTCCCGTTCCCGGAAGCTATGGCCTCGACTTCATCGCGACCGCCAAGATGCAAAGCGGAGCACCAGAACGGCGGTTCCTCATGTTTCGCACCCGTCGCTATGATCCCGAGAAGCTCGCTGGCAGCCTTACCGCCGTGGGTTGGCATCCTGACCTTGTAATTCCCTATGGCCACAGTGATGACGGAAAGCCCACTATGGCGCTTATGCTGTTTCGAAAACAGTAATCGCGAACAACTCGCTGCATTGACTCATAGCGATATCAGGATAATCAAATCGGCGAACGCGCAAACAGATGCCTCCGCACGCAACCTCACACCCCGGTTTGCCGTGGCAAGGTGCCCAACGCCTACATGCTGGCTCCTGCAGCGTGGCTCCGGTGCAGGGCCGCAAAGCGTTCACGCGATAAGCGTCTTTTTCCGATCCGACCCGTGGCGCAAGTCTGCCACGCTCCGGCAGCTCGGGAGGAAGTCCACTCGTGCGGACCAGCCAAGCTGCCGCAACAAATTGAACCCGTGACCTGTCTTCTCAATAATCTACCAACATTCCGTCAATTAACTGTACATCTTCGCCAGGATGGATTATCAGCATAAAAATTGCATATCAGCCGAATTCAATTTGTTGTTGCAGTTTGCTGCTGTAGGTGGGCTGGCTTGGTCGCCTTCGTGGAAACTGGTCGATATCAGGGAATCGCTCACCAAAGCCGGCGCTGACTGTACCGAGCGATCATCGGGGGCTGGCCACCACCCGCGTCTACCGAGGACAGCTCTGAATTAGCCCTGCCGAGATTGAAGGCCAGACTTAAAAACACAATGCAAAATCGCCGGTTACCTGATAAGATAAAATTCATTTGCGCGACGCAATTCTTTATGTAACAATTCTAAACCATCAGGAGCTTATATCATGATGTATTATTATTGCGAACGCTGTAATCGCGCTATCAAGAAGCCTTATCCATCAAAAAAGTACTGCAGCGTAGGCTGCCGTGAGAACAGTCGTCAATTGCGTGTCGAAGAACAAGAGATTCAGTTCTGGAACAGCATCAAGCCGCTCGTAGTCACCGCCGACGAACAGCAGGTACTCGACCAGATGGACCCCGCTCCTCGCGCCGGCCTGGTGATTGAGCGCATGGCCCCGTCAGGAGCGGTCGGCTACCGAGTCGGGTGCCGGCGCATCGGCTCAGAGGCCTATACCGTGCATTGGTTTCCGACGGCCCGCCAGCGCCCTCCCTCCCTATTCAAGCTGAACCCCGTCGAACTCCCTCTCGAGATCCCATGCCCGGCGGAGTACGTCGTCGTTTACTTCGACGCCAGTGGAAGACCCTTCGCCACGCCGTGCTTCAAGCTGTTTCTGCGTGGCCGCGTAATCAGCGTGAACTGGAGCGACGGAGATCGCCGGCTCCTGATCCACCGATCCCCTTCGTGAGCAAAGCTCGGCGACGCCGGGCCGTAGCCTCGCTTCCCTTTCGCGCCGCCTTGGAAATGACCCGCTCACGTCGCGACGATTCAAAAAGCTGGTCGACAGATTAGCAGCCGTCGATTGGCAGCCGAAGTTGACCGTGCCGTAAGCGCTGGGACTGGGGCACCCGAGGATGGCGCTGATGCTATTTCGTAACGCCAATCGTGATGCCGAGCAGCCATTACGGGATAGCGAGTAAGCCCCTATGCAGCATCCCGCTTGAATCAATCCGCAGCTCGACGCGACATTATCCCCCTCATAACGTCGTGCAATCGAAACGACCCACAAGTACCCACGCTTTTGTGCTTAATCGCACATTTAATCTCATCAGGAGGCTCCAGCCCGCGAAGGCTGAATTAAGCCACCCCCATCTGAGAAAAATAAGTCCTTGACACGGACCTGAACGCCGATGGGAACCCGGATCTGGTGGTCGCCAACAGCATGGACAACACGGTGAGCGTGCTTCTTGGCCAGTCGGGTGGCACCTTCGCGGCGGCGGTCTCTTATCCGGTCGGCATGCAGCCGCTGCAGCTGGCGGTGGATGACCTGGATGGCGATGGTCAGATGGATGTTGTGGTGACGAACGCGGGCGCGGCGACGGTTTCTATCTTGCGCGGACAGGGCGGGGGGACGCTGCGTGTGAC
>CALFYE010000507.1 GCA_937952145.1 uncultured Myxococcales bacterium | reverse complement strand
TCAGGGGATCTCGATGACCTGGCCGACCTCGATGTGATCGGGGTTGGCGATGTTGTTGTGCTGGGCCAGCTCCGGGTAGCGGTTGCCGTCGCCGAGGTACTGCTTGGCGATGTTGAACAGCGTGTCACCGGCGACCACGGTGTGGGTCTTCTTCTCGTCGGCCACCGGCGCGACCTCGACGGGCGCCTCTTCCTGCACCGGCGGGGGCGGCGGGGCGTCGCTCGTCTCGGTGCGCGACCTCGGGGCGCTCACCGTGACGCCTGTCGTTCGCGGGCGCGACGACCGTGGGACGCTTTATCTACGTCGTTGGTGGCTTCGATGGCACCGCGGGTTCGCGCAGCGTGTATCGCGCCGAGATCCTAAGCCCGCTCAACGCGCCGCAGTTTTCCGATGCCAACTACGTCTTTGACAACACGACGGGACTGCCGGGCGGCCTGTACATCTACCGCATCGCCGCGGTGATGAACGGTGCGGATGCCAACAACCCAAGTGGCGAGACGCTGGCCAGCGACGCCTTCCCGCTGCAGCTACCGACCTTGGCCAAGGGCGTGATCCAGGTGCAGCTGTTCTGGCCAGCCGTCACCAACGCGGCGAGCTACAAGATCTTCCGCACCGTGGTCAACGGTGCCGCGGGCAGCGAAAAGCTGATCGCCACGGTGTCGCATGTCATGGGCATGGCGACGCAGACCACGACCGACATGGGCACGGTGACGCCGGCCGGCGCGGTTCCACTGCCGCTGGGCTCGACCGGATCGTGGAGCGCGACCCTGCCGCAGCTTGGCACGGTGCGCATCGGCGCTGCGGTCGCCGCCGCCCGTGATCCCGACCCCGCCAAGTCGAACGTCTGGTACCTGTACGCCGTCGGAGGCAACAGCGGCACGCTCGCCGCCCCGACCGCGCTGAGCAGCGGCGAGTTCTTGACCCTGACGCTCACTGACACCGGCACGGTGCAGACGCAGGCCGCGGGCACCTGGACGGCGCTCACCGGATCGCTGACCTCGGCGCGCTGGGCTGCTCCGGGTATGCCGGCGACTGCCGCCAACAACAACAAAGTCACCGGCGCTTCGACGTATCTGTACGTCGGGGGGGGCTCGACGGGCGGCCTGACCACGCTGACCAAGAACGTCGATGTCGGTCTGGTGGTGACCGGCGGCCAGATCACGACGTTTAGCGACTCGATCGCCAACAACCTGCCGCGACCGTCCTACGGCGGGCTGGTCGTCAACAACCAGATGATGGCCTTCGGTGGCTTCCAGGCGGGGGCGGCGACCACCGCTTCCTCGACGGCGCAGATGGCCACAGCGAGCACGCTGGGCAACTTCAACTCGCTAGGCGGTGGCGTGCTGCTGCAGCCGCGGGCGCTGCAGGGCACGACGATCGAGAGCGCATTTATCTATCAGCTCGGGGGGGCCAGCGCAGGTGTCAACACGGCGCAGAACTCCACCGAACAGACGATCTGGTAAGGGCCAGGAACCATCATGGGAAGCTTTGCTCGCAAGTGTGTAACGGCGGGGGTCGCGGCGCTTCTAGCCTTCGGGCTGACGCCGGAGGGGACTCTTTGGGGTTCGGCTGCGGCGGATCGCGGGGCTAGCTCGACCTGGTCTCTCCCCGAGAACGACAAGGGCGCAGGCCTGATCGGCATCAAGATCGGCGCGTTCCTGCCGCAGGTGTTTCAGTCCCAGCTCGACACCAGCTACTTCTTGGAGCTGGAAGGCGGCTATCTGCTGCCCTTTGTGAACCGCATGTTCGGAATCGTCGGCTCGTTCGCGCTGAGCACGCCGCAGACGACGGGCATGATCAGCGATCCGCGCGTGCCCGGCGGCAGCTACAGCTACAACCAGACGACGCAGCAGTTCCAGCTGGGCTTGACCTTTTTGGCCAAAGTCCCGCTCGGTTCTCTGGTGCCCTATGTCGGGATCGGGCCGCGGCTGTTCGTCGTGCGCACGCCGTCGGGCGGCATGGCTGCCTCGGGCACCGAGATTCCGCAGACCACTGAGCTATCGCAAGAGGTCGGTGTCGGCGTGCCGCTGGGGCTCGACGTGCTCTTGGGACCGGGGCGCGTCTTTGTCGAGCTGCAGCTGCTCTACGCCGCGTCATCACAGCTGTCGACCGGCCCGGGTAGCTTCGGCTCGATGACCGCTGCGGCGGGCTATCGCTTCGTCTTCTAGGCCGCGCGAAAACCCCAATCACGGCTCTCTTAACCGCACTTAGACATGGGATGGGAGGATGCAGATGCGTTCAATTCTGCTGTGTGGACTCTTGCTTGCCGCGTGCTCGGCTCAGGGCGAGTCATTTCTTGATGGTGGGACGGGCGGAGATGGTGGAAACAGCGCCGCTGGCGATACCAGCCCGCCGAGCTTTGCCGGGGCAACCAGTGCAACATCGGGCCCGAACTCCGTCACGCTGAGCTGGTCGGCGGCGAGTGACAACGTCAGCCCGGCGGCCCAGATCAGCTACCTCGTGTATCAGGCCGGGGCGGCGGGTGGCGAGACCTTCAATCAGCCTTCGTTTACCACTGCACCGGGGACGACTTCATTTTCGATCGGCAAGCTGGCGATCCGCACCACCTACTTCTTCGTCGTCCGCGCCCGCGACGAAGCCGGCAACATCGACAGCAACCGCGTCGAGGTCAACGCCACGACGCCTGCGACTTCGGACATGATGGCGCCGACCTTCGCCGGACTTAGCACCGCCAGCGCCGCCGGCAGCATGATCAACCTCAGCTGGACCGCCGCCAATGACGCCGTCACCGGTGCGGCGCAGATGGTCTACAACATCTACCAAGCGACCAGCCCGGGCGGGCAGAACTTCACCAGCCCGACCTACACCACGGCGGCCGGACAGACGACGTACAGCGTCGGTGGATTGACCCCGGGCCAGACCTTCTACTTCGTCGTGCGGGCCCAAGATCAGGCGGGAAATATCGACAGCAACAAGGTCGAAAAATCCGCCACGCCCGCCGCCCCCAGCTTCAAGGCTGACATCGTTCCGATCTTCACCAACAACTGCGCCAACGCCGGCTGCCACAACAACCGCAACCCCGCCGAGGGCCTGGATCTCAGCAGCGCCAGCGCGGCCTATTCCGGCCTGGTCAACGTCGGCAGCACCCAGTGCACCACGAACAAGCGCGTCGTCCCCAGCCAGCCCGACCAGAGCTATCTCATCTGGAAGCTCGAAGGGA
This sequence comes from uncultured Myxococcales bacterium, assembly GCA_937952145.1. Classification (GTDB taxonomy): domain Bacteria; phylum Myxococcota_A; class Polyangia; order Palsa-1104; family JAEUJZ01; genus JAEUJZ01. The sequence goes on along the minus strand of CALFYE010000507.1, from coordinate 28,343 downwards.
CCGGCCCGTGCTTCAGCGGCTCGCGCATGCCCAAGGGCACGCCGCTTTCCGCTGCCCAGATCGCGACCGTGCGCGGCTGGATTCTTTCTGGCGCGACCAACAACTAGAAAACGGAAGGCCACCGTTCCGCTTCAGCGGGCCAAGCCGCCTTGCCTCGCCATCCCCTCATCCGCTCACGCCGCGAGCAGCAGAAATCCCAACCCCGCCAGGATCGTGCGCAGTCGATGGATGCGGGCAAATTGCGCCAGCTCTGCCGGAACGCTGGGGTCGGTAGGCAGCCGCTTCCGCAGCCGGACATAGATCGGGCGAGCCCAGATCAGCGACAGCGGCAGGATGGGCAAGAGCACGGCCAGACCCGCCAGGAAGAGCCGTCCGGCCCCACTACTGCAGGCGAGGAGCGTCGCCAAGAGCGACACGATATGCAAAGGCGGCTGCAGCCGCTCTGAGCGAAAAAGGCTGGCGACGAAGTCTGGGTGCGCTAGCTCGGGTGGCTTGGCCCGCCGCACCGGCATCACAACCAGCAGGACGTACAGACACGAGCCCGCAAACAGACCGGCCGTGAAGCGAGCGAGCGCAGCCGAGACGATCAGCAGAGTCACCCGCTCATCTTAGCGACCTCGGCTCGCGGCTACTGCACCACCTTGACGTCGTCATCGGTCATCGGAGTGCTCGCGCTGCCTGCGGTACGCGACTTCACCGTCTTTCCGGGCTTGCTGCCGCGTCGACTCTTGTCGGTCTTGGCCGTTGGCTCTGGCGAGCTGGGGCTGGGCTCAAGCGGGACCAAGCTGACGCGACGACTCTCGCTGCGGTCGCCGAGCAGGCGCAGCGTGTGATCCTGATGGCCGGGCAGTCGCAGCAGCAACAGCTGAAGCCCCGTTGCTGCGGGCCGGTCTTGTTCTAGCGGGGTGACGCCGAGCGCCTGCTGGCTGACCGCGTCCATCACCTGCGCGCCGGCCGGCTGGGTGACGATCGACCAGTGCACGGTGAGGATCGGCGGAGGCTTGCTTCCCTCTGCGGGCGCTGACGACGGCTTTTTGTCCGGCCGGTCGTCCTTGGGCATCGCGCGCGGGGTTTCGGCATCCGGTGCCGAAATGCGCGAGCCTGCTGGGCGCAGGAAACGCACGCCCCCAAAGATGGCCAGCGCGACGATCAGCGCTGTCCCCAGGTATATCGGCAGCGGTCGCCCGGTCGGTCGCGGTGGCGGGCTCTGCACCGGCTCAGGCAGCGGTGTCGCGGCGAGGCGCGGGCTGGGTGGCGCGGCGGCTGCCCCTGGGGACAGGGCCTCGGTCTGGCGAGACACGGCCGCCCCTCGCGCCACCGGCCCAACCGGCGGGAGGCGGACGATCGGACTCTCGGCGGTCGCCGGTGCGCCGAGGGCTGTCAGGTGCGCCACCACCTCGGTCATGGTCGGCCGCGACTCTGGCTGCTTGTGCAGCATCGCGTGCACCAGGCTCACCAGCTCAGCCGGTTGGCTGGCATCAAGCTCCCACAGCGGCTGCGGCTGCTCATAGATGTGCTTGGCCAACATCTCGCCGGTTCCGGTCGCCAAAAAAGGAGTCCGTCCCGCCAGACACTCATACAGCATCACACCCAGCGCATATACATCCGCCTTGGGAGTCAGCCCCTCGGACCCACGACACTGTTCCGGCGCCATGTAGGCAGGTGTGCCCAGCACCGTCCCCGCCCGCGTCCGTCGCTGCTCCCCAGGTCCCTCCGGCGCCACCATCATCTTGGCAATTCCGAAGTCGACAATCTTCGCCCGCTCGCCCCCCGGCGCTTCCGAGTCCTCTACGATCATCACGTTGTCCGGCTTGAGGTCTCGGTGGATGATCCCCTTGCTATGTGCCGCGGCCATACCCGCCGCGACCTGACGGATCAGGCGGATCGCATCTGCGGCTGGCAGCTTGCCGCCGCGCTGCTGCAGTCGATCAGCCAACGAGTCGCCGGCCAGAAACTGCATGACGATGTAGGCGCGGCCATCGGGAAGCTGCCCTAGCTCATACACATCGACGATGCTGGTATGCGATGCCAGGTTGCTCGCGCGGGCTTCGTTGAAGAAGCGGGCCAGCAGGTCGGGGTTGTCGGAGACTTCTTTGTGCAGGACCTTGATGGCGACGCGCCGACTGATCTGGTCGTTCATCCCCTCATAGACGACCCCCATGCCCCCCTGGCCTAGCTGTCGCACGATGCGATAGGTTCCGATCTTGTCCATCTGTCCCCTGCGCGATGGCTTTAGGCGGGATAACGCAACCGCTGTACCAGGCGTCGGGCGGGCCGCGATGCGACGGAGACCGTGGCGTCCCGGCGCAGAACCGTCGCGTGCTGCCTCGCGCCGCCCCCGCAAGGCTTGCTGCCCCGCATGGTAGGCAGCAAGTCCTGCGCGGACTGACCTGGGCTGACTTCGGGAACTTCAGGCCAGCTGGGCGCTGGGCGTAATGCTTTGAAGTTCTAGCGCGGTCCGGCGGGGGGCTTTTGGGAAGAGGGCGGCGAGTGCTACTTCGAGGTATCAGTCAGAACCGCCGCTGGCAGCGCTTCACCGGTCAGCGATTTGAGAAATTCGACGAGGTCGCTCTGTTCGCTTTGGCTGAGGTTGAGCGGCTTCATGCGCGCGTCTTTGACCAAGCCGCTCTGACTGACATCGCCGCCACCAGCGTTGTAGAAGGCGACGACTTCAGCCAGGGTCACAAGCTGGCCCGAGTGCATGTACGGGCCAGAGTTCGCGACGTTGCGCAGACCCTTGGTACGGAAGGCACCGCGCTGCGAGTTGGCTTGCGCCAGACCCGAAAGTCGGCCGGTGCTGCGATCATCGCTGAAGGCCCCTTCGGTATTGAAGGGACTGGCCAAAAGCGGCGGCACGTCCTGGTAGCGTCCCAGGTCCGTCGCCGGTACGTGCGCGCCGGTCTGCGGCACGCCGATGACGTGGAAGTCGTTGTCGGTCAGCGAGGTTCCGAAGTGGCAGCCGACGCAGCCCGCCTTGCCGATATACAACCGCAGTCCTCGCACCGCCGATTCGCCAAGTGCCGCAGCGTCGCCGCCCAGCCAGCGATCGAAGGCCGAGTTGCCGCTGACCAGCTTGCGCATGTACGCCTGCAGCGCCTTGCCATAGTTCACATAAATGGTGTTGGCGATGCCGCGGTCGGTGGGGGCCATCATTTCCCATGCGCCGTCGGGATCTGTGGCCGCCGCCTTGGGCTTGCCGCTAGCCGGGAAGCGACTGGCATCGACCGCCTGCGGGTCCAGGGCAGCATCGAGCGGGGTCTCGAACGCTGCGTTGTATTCGGTGCGGTACTTGTTCCACAGCAGGTGCACGACATCGAGCCGTGTGCTCTTCATGATGCGGGCGTTTTCTGCGACGGCGAGCGGCAGCGACCACTGCGAGTCAAAGCGTCCGCCCCAGTTGGTCCACACATAGAAGGACGAGTTGGTGAGGCCCAGCGCGTTGCGCGTCCCAAAGTCGGTGCCCAGCGACACGTTCCCGGGCAGTGAGCGCTGATCGTCCAGCGGCAGGTTGTTCACGCCGTGGCAGCTATGGCACGAGACCTTGCCGGTGTCGCCGACGGCTCCGAGGCCGCCGTTCGTCCCATCGTCGCCGACGGCAAGAGCGCCTGAATAGCTCTTATCAAAAAACAGCATCTGGCCCAGCGTCGCGGCGGCTGGCGAGTCGGCGTACTTGTTCGTCCGATCCGGCGGCACCGCGGGCAGCGGCCCCAGCGTGTGCGCGGTCACTAGCTCGACCGCGGAAAGCCCGGAAGGATCATCAGGCGGCAGCACCAGCGGCTTCTCCATCGCCACCGGCCCACAAGCCGAGGACAGCCCGGCCAAAAAGAGAGTGTTCAGAATCAGGCGTTTCCTACGCATCGCTTCCCCCAAAACAAGAACGATGAAGACCCCGGGCGGACCGAAAAGCGGACTCCGCCGCTCTTCCTAGGGGACGCTGAATCGCCCATTTTGTCGCCAACTTTTCGCGCGCTGCGTAATTCAGGCTGCGGCTTTGCAAATTTGGCCGGCGGGGCGGGCGATGCGGCCTACTTCACGACAACGGTTGTGCCGGTCGTGCGGCCGTGGATCTCGGGCTCGTACATCGCTTCGGCGTGCGCGGCAGGCAGCACGAAGGTGCCGGCGGTGGTGGGACGGACATAAATCGTGTGGTGGTGCGTGCCGGCCGGCAGGTAGTCCGCGAAAAGGAGGACGCGATCGGCGCGCAGCTCTTCGTGACTGACATAGGGATCGGTGTGCCCAGCGATGCGCAGGCTGGCTTGACCGCGGCCGATGTTTTTCTGCAGCACCTCCAGTCCAGCCGGGAGCGGAACCTCGACGGCGACGTAGCTCAGGTCGGCGCGGTTTTCGAGCTGCAGATCGATAGCCGTCGGCTCGCCTAGCTGAACCTCTTGCGCCTCTTTCGATCGCGCGGTGCGCAGGCTGCGACCGATGCGCAGACCTTGGCTGCGCGCCTCTTGTTCGGCGGCGGGACCGTCGGGGGTCATGGATAGCTCGATGCGGTAGTACAGGCGCCCGCTGCCTTTTCGGGCCAGGATCAGCGGCCCGGGATCGCCCTGCGCAGTCGACAGCAGCGCCGGCATGGGCAGCCGCAGCTCGACGGGCTCGGCAGACCTTTGGGTGTAGCTCAAGCTGCCGCCGGGGATCATCTCGCGGCCGAGCCAAGCCTGGACCTGCAGCTGCGGCTCGACGGATTCGAAGGCGCGACCGTAGGCCGAAAGCGCCAGGAGCGCGTAGGCATTCTCTTGCGTGTTGCGCCAGCCTCCGGCCCGTCGGCGATCCAAGAGTCCGCGCGTCAGCTTGGTGACCAGCGGATGATCCGGCTGCGTGTGCAGGAGAGCGAGGAGGACCATGGCATCGCTGCGCGCATCCGAGTGAAACAGGCTGTCCAGGCGGTACAACGGGCGCTCTTTGACGTGGGCGCTGCCGGGCAGCTCGCCGATTGCGCCCAGCAGCTCTTGGCGCAGGCTGGCGACCCGCGGATCGTCGGGCGCGGCGCGGTGCAGAGCCAGCAACAACAGGGCGCGGGCGAAGACCGGCGTGTCGGCTCGGCGCTCGTAAAGTGCGCTTAGGAACGAGGTCGGGGCGCGTCCTCCTTCGGCTAAGACCTGGGCCGCCATCATCGCGCGCACCCGATCGATGGAGTCGCCCACCGGATGCGCCAGCCCCGCCGCACCGTCGCGTCCCGGGGGCGCAAAGGTCTGCAACAAAAAGTCGAAGGAGCGCTGCAGGAGCTCGCTGAGCCGGCTCTGGTGTGCCCCGCTGATCGCCGGCTTGGCGGTCGCCAAAAGCTGCAGCACCCAGGTGGCGTAGGCCGAGGCGTATACGTTCGGTGAGGAGCCGCCCGGCCAGTAGGCAAAGCCGCCGCTTGCCGTCTGCATCGTAGCCAGGCGCTCGATTCCGGCTTCGATGTAGCGCGCGACCAGGGCGGACTTGTCAGGACTCGCGGCAGCGTTCCCGCCTGTGCTGCCGGCGGCTGCGGGCAGCAAGCGGCTGATATCGCCGAGCGCGACCAGGGGCAGGAGGCGGCTCGACGTCTGCTCGACGCAGCCATAGGGATATTCGATCAGGCTCTGCGCCGCGCCATCCAGATCGCGCAGCAGCGAGGGGCTGGTGCGAACGCGAAGGCCGCCCTGATCGCGCCTGATGCCCGCCGGTAGGGCCAGCGGCAGGGCGACGGGCTGACTGTCGTCGAGCGTGCCGTACAGGGCAAAGCGCTCACTGCGCGGCGCGACGCTCTGCACGGTAAAGGGCAGGCGCAGGCGGTCGGCGAGCGGGGCGGGGATCGGGGTCGTGCCGGGCGGGCCGGATGGGGTTGGCCGCAGCGTGGCGACAAGCTCGATCTCGACCGTCCCTGCCCGTCGAGCGGCGACGACAAACGGCAGCCGCAGGACCTCGCCGGCGGGGAGCGGCTGAGCAAGATGGTCCGGCGAGAGCAGAGTGAGTACGGGGTTGTTGCTATCCTGGTGCACCTGCATCCGGACTTCTGCGTGTCCGGTCGGCCCGCTGCGATTGGTGAGCAGGGCACCGAGGGTGGCCCGGTCGTTTTGGCGCAGCAGGCGAGGCAGCGCCGCGCGTACCAGGAAGGGCTGACTGACCCGCAGCCGCGTATCGCCCAGCCCAAAGCGCCCCGGACTCTCGCTGTCGACCAAGCGCGCCGAGGCAACGGCGGTGATGCGGAAGCTCGTCAGGTTATCGGGAAGCTGCGCATCGATGCGGGCCTCGCCATCGCGACCAAGCGCAACGTCGCCCAGAAAGACCGGCGTGGTCTCGAAGCGCTGACGGGCGGCGGGGACCGTCCCGATTCCCCCGTTGGCGAAGGAGTCGTGGACTGCTCCGCCATGGCCGCTGCCATAGCCGGTCAGGCCCGACAGGTGCTCCAGCAGCCAGGGATCGTCCTCCTCGACGGAGTAGGGCTGGAGGATGGCGCTGTATTCATCGTGACTATGCAGCCCGGGGTCGCTCTGCGGGATGAAAGAGGGCAGGGGATCGGGCACCTGATAGTTGGTCAGCGACAGCACCGCCTCATCGACCGCCCACAGCGCGATGCGGGTCTGGGCGGCTTCGGGGAGGCGCTGATCTTGGCTGTCGCGCACGCGCACGACGATCGGCACGCGAGTCCCTGGGCCGGTCTCCGGCGGCGACTCGACCTGCACGTGCAGGCGGCGGTGGGCGTGATCGACGTGAACCGTCTGCCGCACGCTCTCGACCTCGGGCCGGCGATCGCGGTCTTGCGGGGGGCGCACGCCGACCACGCGCAGCTGCACGCTTGGCACCCAGCTGTCATCGACCGGCAGCGAAAGCGGGACATGACCCCCGCCGGCTGCCGTGATCGAAAACGGCAGGTGCTCGCGCACGCCCTTTCTGGCAATGACGAGGACGCCCGAGATCGGCCAGGGCGCGCTGATCTGCGCCGAGATCACATCGCCGGGCTGCGCCAGATCCTGCGACAGCCACAGCGTCAAGGCGCGCGGCAGTGGCGGCACGGGCACGATCTTCGGCTCGCGACTTTTTTCGTGGACGTAGACCGTTGTCTCGGCGCGCGCGGTGCTGGCTTCTGGTCCGCCGGTGATGCGCAGCAGGTAGCGGCCCGACTTCAGCGGTGCGATGCGGCAGCTGACATCGGGTCCGCTTGCCGTCAACGCGACGGTACAGCCCGGCACACTCTCGCTGCGCTCGACGATGCGATCGAAGACGCGCTCCTTGCCCACCTGGCGATAAAGCGTCTCGAAGTAGCGACGCTCGGCTTGTACCCGGACCAAGGCGGCGGCGACGCGTTGGCCATTGGGGGCGAGCGCGCGCAGGGCATAGTTCAGCTCCCCGCCGGCGTAGAGCGTCGCTGTGGGCGTCCGCACCGCCAGGTAATACGGGGCAGGGTGGACGAGGTAGCTTGTCTCAGCACCGATGCTCTGGTGCGAGGCATCGGCCAAAGAGACGCTGACCGTGCAGTTTCGGGGATCGTTGTGTGGGCCGGTCTCGGAGGCGGTGAAGGTGACACGACCGCGGGTCCGCGCCGCATCGGCCGCCCCCTGACTCGCCAGGACATCGACAAAACTGCTGCTGCTGCGTCCGTCGAGGATCGGCGCGCCGGTCTGCCACTCGCTCTCTAGCTGCGGCGGGCGGTAGCGGGTCGGGCTGCAGCTCTGATGGGCCGAGGCGCGCGCGAGCGGTACTTCACCCCCAAAGAAGTAGGTCGCCGCCACACGGATCTGCGGCCGGGCGGGAAAGATCACCTCGTCGTGATCGGGGGCGGCGCTGACCGAATACTCGGGCGTGCGATAGTCCTCGACCTTGACGCGCGTGCCATGGCTGCTTCCCAGCAGCTCGGCGTCTAGGTGATACGAACCCAGAGCCGCTTCGGCGGGCAGGGGCAGCTCGGCGAAGAACTTGCCCTCGGCGGTGGTCTTGACCCGACGCTGGGCCACGGTCTGCTTGCGGTAGTCGCGCAGCGTCAGCACCACGTCGGCATCGGCCGGCGTGCGGCGCAGGCTGCTGCGCACGTAGGGACTCTCAATCGCCGAGAAACCGACGCAGCGCACTGTTTCGCCCGGGCGATAGGCATCGCGTTCGGTAATGACCTGGGCCAGCAGGCGCTCCCCGCGTCGCAGCGCGACCTGCGCTCCATCGGCGTTGTCATCGTGCTCGCGACCTTGCCGCGCGATGGCCAGGTAGGCGCGATCGCGCGGCCCGGAAGCGTCCCCCGCTTCGACGACAAACAGCGCGCGGTGCAGCGCAAAGGTGCGGTCATCGGCCGGCGTGACGCTCAGCACCCCGTGGGCATCGGTGCGACCCAGAACGGTTCGCGCTCCGCTCTCTACGATGCGGCTGATCTCTGCTCCGGCCACCGGCCCACCATCGGCAAGGCGATGCACGGTCAGCACGCTGCGCGGTCGTGAAGAGGTGAGCACGGGCCCAAGATCGGTCAAACGATAAAGCCCACGCACCGGCCGAGGCAGAGGCAGCGAAGCCCGTCCCGGCGCGAGCCCGGTGCCGACCACTTCGACCAGCACCGCCCCGCTGCCACCGGCTGTCAGCTTGGTCAGATCGAGCGCGACCGAGGACCAGTCGGTAGGACCGTGCGGCTTGAGCGTTACCTGCTGTACGAACTGTGGCTTGGGCGCGGGCAGCGTGGGCTCATCTTCGCTGTCTTCGATGGCCGCCGCCGGCTTTCGCGTCGGGCTGCCGACCAAGAGTCGCAGCGCCTGCTCATCGTCGAGGATCTGGGCCCGCACCTCGATGGCTTGCAGGTGACGCGCGGTCACGCCAACCGTCTGCGCTGTGCTGCGGCGTAGGATGCCGCGCTCGTTGCTAAGTCCCAGGAACGTGCGGGGGACAAAGACAGCCGTGACTTCCACCGGCTTGCCCAGGCGCTGCTCGTAGATGTCGCGGAGCTCGCCGGCGATGCGGATGCGATAGCGGCGGCCGGGCAGGAACGCGCCTTCGATCTCTAGCGCGTGCCCCTCCTCCTCGCTGTCGTCCGCTACCGACGAGGAATGGGCCGGATGGTAATAGCTCCCCTTTGTCACGGCCACCCACTCGGGCTTGGGAGTGACCTCGATCCCTTTGATCTCGCCGTAGGGCAGCTCGTTGCTGAAGCGCAGTCGCACCGGCTCTTGCGCGCAGGGCTTTTCGGCGGTGCAGGTCGAGCCCAAAAGACGCAGCGCTGGCAGCGTGCGAAACTCGGTCTCCCACGGCGTCGCGGCGGGCAGCGGACCTTCTTCCCCCGGCCAGCCGGCGGGTAGGCTCAGGCGAATCTTTGCTCCGATTGGCCAGATGGTCTGGGGGCGCACTCTTAGGAAGTGGCCCGCTTCGCCTCCTCTCAGCGACCGATAGATCTCCGCTTGCCGCAGGTCAGCTTCCGTCGCCGGCTCTACCCGCACGGGGACGATCGGACCCAGCTTGCCAGCCACCACCACCTGGGCCCGAAGCAGGGGCGCAACGCGGGCCGGGTTTACTCGCTGCGTTAGCTCGATCACCACCTGGGCGGTGCGCGAGCGGGGCTCCGATGAATCAGTTGGCCCGAAGCCTTCGACGCTGGGCCGCGTGGTTTCAAACGCCCAGGTCAGGGCTGCGCCATCTGTCGCCTGCAGCGCACTAAAGCGGGCCGGATCGCTGGGTGCCTGGGGCGGGCGCAGCGTGACGGTGTAGCGGGTGGCGGGCGCGGGCGTGTGATCGAACGCAAAGACCAGCAGCTCCGGCGTCTGGAAATAGGCGCGGCCAGGGAGCGCTGGCGAGATCTCGATCCGCGGCAGGCTGGCCGCCTCCCGGCTCGCCGACCCACGATCAGGGTCGGTGGCCTGCCCCAGCGCCACGACGGGACCGCTGAAGCGCACGAAGATCGTGTCGGGCATGCCCGCTTGCTCTTGCGGGCCGTACTCGACGATGGAAACCGGCGCGAGCGGAGATCGAGCGGCTGCACCCGGCGTTGCCGCACCCGAACCTGCACCCGGGACAGACGGATCGGGGGGCGCGGCGGCCGGCCGGTCGATGATCGCCGCCAGCCAGCGCACCGTCGACAGCGCCGGCGCCGGCGGATCGGCGGCTGCCGTCGTACCCACCGTCCGCGGGGGCACGCGCGCGGGGGTGCTGCAGGTGGCTAGACAGCACAGCGATGCCAGGAGCCAGGCGCGCTGCACCGGTCGCAGCGGCTTACGGAAGGGATGCTTGTACGACATGGCTCATTGGACATATCGCACCGCGGGAAGTTCCGTGCGCTGCTAACCCCTCTGAGTTGCTTCGCATCACGCCACGGAAGGGAGCTTCGGCCGGTCGGTGCCCGGTGTGAACGAGCGGCGATCGCTGCGCGCAGCCGCTACAGCCAGTGCGTCAGGTAACGAAGCAGGAAACCTAGCGACATGCTGGTCATGTTGACGACGAACGCCACGACAAGAGCGTAGCGCAGGCGTACCGCCCACAGGATCAGCGCCTCGCTGGTCACCGCGAAAGTCTCGGCGGCGATGACCATGGCGACGTAGTTTTCTGCGCTGTCGATGAGCCGCGGGAAGCCGAACCACACCACCGGATGAGTCAGCAGACTACACAGGAAGGCCACGCCGACCCGAAAGGCCCAGCTCAGCGCCGGACGGGGCTGACCATCGGCTAGCCGCCCGCGCAGCCAGGGCAGATAGAAGGCCAGGAGGTAAAGCGGCACCTCGATGGTCTGCGTGAAGGCAAAGGCGCGGATCCAGCCCGCAACCTCATCGACGAGCTCCACCGGCTAGACTCAGTGCGCCTCGCTGCCGCCCGGAATCGGCGACAGCGAAGAGGGCACGGGCTCGCCGCGTCGCTGCAAGAGTTCCTGCAGCACGAACGCCGCGACCTGGCTGGGCTTGGTGCCTGCCCCGAAGCCGGCATCGAAACCCAGCTCGCGCGCCAGCTTGTTGTCGATGCGTGGTCCGCCCAGAAGCAGCAGCGTATCGCGCAGGCCCTGGCGCCGCATCAGATCGACCATCTGGCGACTGTTGTCGATGTGCACATCGCGCTGCGTGATGATCTGCGAGACCAGGATCGCATCGGCCGCGACCTCACGCGCTTTGCTGATCAGGACGGCGTTGTCGACCTGTGCTCCCAAGTTGTGCGCGTCGATCCAGGGATAGGCCTCAAGCCCCTTGTCGCCGGCGTAGCCCTTCATGTTGAGGATGGCGTCGATACCAACGGTGTGCGCGTCCGATCCGGTGCAGGCCCCCACCACTACCAGCCGGCGCTTGAGGCGCGTCTTGATCAGCGTGTTGATGTCCTTAAAGCCCCAGGTCGGCGCCTTGACCTCGGGCACTTCGATCTCGGCGAAGTCGATGACCACCTGGCTTGCGCCGTAGACGACGAAGAAGCTGAAGTCGCTGCCCGCCGACTGCATGGTGGCGATGACCGGATTCTGCAGGCCCAGCCCCTCGACGAAGCGGCGAGCGGCTTCCCGCGCTTTGTCGGACGCCGGGACTGGCAAGGTGAACGAGACCTGAATGCGCCCATCGTCCCTTCGATCGCCGTAGGGCCGAATCGGCTGCCGCATCTTTCCCGAGCTGCTCATCGCCCTAAGCCTATCAAGGGCGCGATGCGGTCGACAATCCCCCGTCCGCCGCGGTCTGCGATCGTCCGCTTGGCCCCGCCGACTACGCCCCGACTATGCCCGGTCCCTACCTCGCCGCGCTTCCATCGCGCGCCTCGGCCACCCATAATCAGGGACGATGGAGAATACCTTTCGTACGACTCTGAACGATGTCCCGATCGAGATCGATCTCAGCAAGGGCTCGCTGCTCTTCTTTGGCATCCCAGCCGCCATGTTCTGGCTCGACCCGTCGCTGTACCGCATGCTGGCGCCGCTGGTGCAGGAAGTCGGGTCTGAGCTCGCGCGGCTGCTCATGGCGCACGAGTCGAGCAAAGGAACGAAGGAGGACTATGAGTTCATGGTCCAGCGTCTGGGCCCGACGTTTGAAGAGGGCTTCATGGCCTGGGGCCGTGCCGTTGGAGTCGCCGGTTGGGGGCGTTTCGAGCTGCCGATCTTCGACCGCCAGGCCGGCAAGGCGCTGGTTCGCGTGCACAACGCCTGGGAGCTGCGAGCGCAGGCGCAGTCGGAGTTTCGCTGGGGATGCCCGTTCCTCAAGGGAAAGATCATCGGCATCTTTAGCCACGCGCTTGGGCGGACTTGTTGGGCAAAAGAGAGCGTGATCGAGGGCAGCGAACCCATCGTGGAATTCGCCATCCATCCCTCGGATGCGACGATCGCCAGCGAGATCGATCGACTGCGCGACAGCGCCCGGGCGCAGCGACAGAGCGAGCTTTTGCAGCTAGAGCAGCAGCTCATGGAAAAGCAGCGCACGATCCTGCAGCTTGCGCTGCCTGTAGTCCGTCTCTGGGATGGCATCTTGCTGCTTCCGCTCGTCGGAGACATCGACGTAAATCGCGCCAGCTTGCTCATGGAAAGCACGCTCAACGCCATCACCCAAAACGGCGCACGGGTGGTCATCCTCGACATCACCGGCGTCCCGCACTTCGATACGCACGTCGCCAACTCGCTGATAAGGACGGTCCAGGCGGCTCGCCTTCTGGGTGTCGAGTGCATGCTTGTGGGCATCTCGGCCGAGGTCGCTCGCAGCCTCGTCCTCCTCGGCATTGACCTCAGCTTTGTGCAGACTTTTTCGACTCTGGAGTCCGGTCTGGTGCAGGCGCTGGCTCGGCAGCGCTACCGGATCGTGCGCAGCGACGCCCCTCTGCCGGGGCGCCCTAATCGAATCACCTAGACCTGGCGCCCAGAACTGGGTCCAGCCTCCGGTCCGCGTCTTCTCAATCCGCCATAGCCATGGCTTGCCTCCCCACGGTAAGCTCTATGTGTGGCGATCCATCTTCACCGTCGCTATCACATCCTACGCGTGCTCGGGCGCGGAGGCATGGGGATCGTCTACGGTGCCTGGGACCGCCTGGCTGCGCGCGAAGTGGCTCTCAAGCGCTTGCAGCTTTTTCAGCCTTCGGCCGGTGCCAACATCGCAGGCCACTCGTCGAATCCCACCGAGACCGTCCAGCCGGATCCCGACATGCTCTCGGGGGCGACGGATGGCCTGGCACAGACCGCGCAGCGGCGAGTCTCCCTCGCGGCACCGGCAGAGCTCTCAGGCGATAGCAGCCTGCTTGGCAGCGCCAGTTCGCAGCCATCGATCGCCTGGGCGGCTGAGCCCAGCGACGCGACCATGGCCAGGCCCCCCGACGATCCCGTCACCCCTCCCGCCGGGGTCGACGCGCCCGGCGAAAAAGTCGTAGAGCCCGCTCCGGGACCGGCGGCAGGACCTGGACCTGGGGAGGCACACGGCTCGCCCTCGCCCGTCGCCGAGTCGCAGGTATTGACGCGTGCGTCCTACAGTCGCCGCGTGCAGATGGCCAGTGAGTTTCGCACCCTGGCGTCGCTGCACCATCCCCACATCGTCTCGGTGCTGGCCTACGGCTTTGACGAGAATCGCCAGCCCTACTACGCGATGGAGCTCCTCGAAGCGGGCCGCACCATCCTGGTGGCCGGGGCCCGAGCTTCGCTGATCGAGCGCTGCCGCCTCCTTGCGCAAGTGCTGCAAGCTCTGAGCTATCTGCACCGCCACGGGGTCATCCATCGCGATCTCAAGCCGGCCAACATCTTGTGCATGCGCGACTCGGTCAAGATCACCGACTTCGGAATCTCATCGACCACCGAGTCGTGGAGCGTCTTCGCCGGCACCGTGCAGTACATGGCCCCCGAGCTCTTGCAGGGCCTGCCGGCCACCGTCGCGTCCGATCTCTATGCCGTTGGCATCGTCGCGCATGAGCTCTTGTGCGGCCGCTTTCCGTTTCGCAGCAGCAGCATGTCCGCCCTGCTCGCCGATGTCCTAGGTCCCGACGGAGAGACCTATCTTCCGCCGCGCGCCCGCCGCTTCTTGGAGCTGCCGCGCGCCATCACCAAGCCGGTGAGGGTCTCCCGCGATCAGGCCTACTTCGTCCCGCGTGAGCCCGACGAGCTACCCGCCCTGCGCGAGCTGCCCACGGGCCTTGCCAATCTTATTCGACGACTGCTGTCACGCGACCCCGCGGCAAGGCCGCCCAGTGCCGAAGCCACCTTGGCCGATCTGCGCGCTGCCTGTGATGGTCAGCTAGTTCTAGAAGAGAGCGCGAGCATCGACAGCTTTCTGCAAGCCGCCCCGCTCGTCGATCGCCCGGAAGAGCTGCATCGCCTGATGAACCTCTTCTCATCAGCGAGCGACGGGCGCGGCGCCCTGCTCTTAATCGGCGGCGAGAGCGGCGTTGGCAAGAGCCGCCTGATGGAAGAGTTCCGCGCCCAGGCCATGGTGCGCGGCGCCACCGTCTTGCACGGCCAGGCCCAGCCCTCCGCCGGCGTGCCCTTTGAAGTCTTCATCGAAGTCTTGCGCGAGCTCGCCGCCTACAGCGTGCTCGATGATCAGGAAGCCGCGACCCTCTGCTCGCTGATCCACGATCTGCCCGCCGTCCTTGAACGCCCCATCCCCGAGCTCAGTACCCAGACCAGCGAAGGCACCGGCGATCCCAGCGCCCCCCTCAACGAGCAGCGCTTGCACTCGACCATCGAAGCGCTCCTCCTGCGCTGGGACGAACCTCTCGTCATCGTCCTCGAAGATCTCCACTGGATCGATCCCAGCAGCCTCAAGCTCCTACGCCGACTCTCCGAGCTAGCCGGCACCCGCCCCCTGCTCATCGTCGGCACCTACCGCGACGACGAACGCCCCCAGCTCACCACCGAGCTCGCCCTCGCCCAAGTCATGCCCCTTGGCCGCATGTCTAAATCCGGCACCGCCGCCCTCTGCGCCGCCATGCTAGGCCAAGCCCACACCACCCCCGAACTCGTCAGCAGCATCTATCAGGAGACGGAAGGGAACCCCTTCTTCATCGTCGAAGCAGTGCGGATGTTGGCGGAGGAGGCGGGGGCTTTGTCGGCGGTGCGGACGCCGGATTTGTTGCGGGAGTATGTGCCGGGGAGTGTGCGCAGTGTGCTGCGGCGGCGACTCAATCGGGTGCCGATGTGGGTTGAGCCGACGCTTTATGTGTTGGCGGTGGCGGGGCGCGACATCGACTTGCGATTGCTGCGGACGTTGGAGGCGGATCCCGAGGCCTGGCTGGAGGCGGGGGCGAGTGCGTCGGTGTTGGTGGTGCGCGAGGGGCACTGGCGCTTTGCGCACGACAAGCTGCGCGAGGAGCTCTTGTCGCAGCTGGGGCCGGAAGAGAAGCAGGCGCTGCACCTGCAGGTGGCGATTACGCTGGAGCGCTCGACGCAGGATGCGCGGGTGATGGCGGCGGCGCTGGCCTACCACTATCACGGTGCGAACCAGCCGCTGCGCGCGGCACAGTACGCCGAGATTGCGGGTGAGCAGGCGCTGTCGGCGGGGGCGCTCGGCGAAGCGGTGCGCTTGCTCGTCGCGGCGCTGGAGCATCAGGGGCAGGTCGATGAGCCGGCGGCGATAAGTCCGCTGTCACGACTGCGGACCCTGCGCCTGCTGGCCACGGCCTACGCTGGGCTGGGGCGTCACTCCGACTGCGTGCGCACTGTGGTTCTAGCCCTGCACGAGCTTGGGCGACCCTTTCCGCCGGAGCCGGGGGCGGTGCGCCGCGCGATGCTGCTGGCGCTGTGGAGTGAGGCTCAGCGCCGACTGCGCGTTGCGCCACTTCCTGACTCGACCTCGCCGGAGATTCGGCGCGAGTTCCTGCGGCTGTGGCTGGCCGGCAGCGAAGCGTTCTTCGCGCTGGGTGATACCGAGCGCGGTTTTCTGGGCGCGCTGTGGGCGCTGGACGCGGCCGAGCGCCTAGACGATGCCGCGATGCAGGCGCTGTACGGTTCGCTCATCGGCTTGGTCTTCGAGATGGCGGGACTTCCGTTCATCAGTCGTGGTTATCAGCAGCGGGCGGCGTATTACCTGGAACGCAGTCACAGCCCCCAGATCGAGCTGCGCATCTTGCGCATGCAGGCGCTGTTGCAGGTGCTGCGCGGCAACTATGCCGTGGCGCTGCGCATGCACGCCGAGTGCGCTGGGCGGGCTTACCAGATTGGCGATGACCACGCCTGGCTGGTGTGTCAGCAAGTGCAGAGCGCCATGTACTTTTGCTGGGGGGCACACAGCCGGGCCGAGGATCTGCTCGTGGCGGTGCTATCCGTCGCCGAGAACAAAGGCATCAAGCGCTACGCGATGTCCGCGCGCTTGTTGCAAGTCGCGCTGTGGCTGCGGCGCGGGCGTATCGAGCCCGCCGAGGTGGGTCTCAACGCTGCGCTGGCCGAGGCCGGATCAGAGGCCGAGGAGCCGTTCATGCACGTCGCTGCCCAGTCGCTGCAGGCTCGCCTGTGGTTCGTGCAGGGGCGCCCTGCCGAGGCCTATGCCCGCGTCGCTGCGACCTGGCCGGATATGCGGGTCATCAAGGTGGGCATGCCGACGCTGCTAGAGGTTCGCTACACCCTCATCGACATCGTCATGAGCTTGCACGAAGAGCGCAATCTTGCGGCTCGACGCGCCGGCCTGGGCCTGGCTGAAGAGATGGTGCATGACTTGCTGGCTCTTTCGCGGCGCATTCCCTACTTCGAGCCGCGGGCGCGGCTGTGTCTGGCGCGGCTGCAGTGGCTGCGCGGCGCTCCCGCGGACCTCCGGCAGGCGCTAGCGAACCTGCGCGAGGCTCTGCACTTGGCGCAGCGCTTTGGCATGCTCTACGACGAAGGGCTGGCGCACTCCTATCTTGGCTTGATCGCGGCGCATGCCGGGGGGCCCTACTCGGCGCCGATCAGCCCCAGCGAGTCTGGCCCCGTCGTTCCGCCCTGGCGTCCGCAGATCCTGGGCGGCAAGGTGCACTGGCCGCCAGCCCAGTCGCACCTGCAGCTAGCGCGCGATCTCCTGCATGGCATCGCCTCACCGCACGAGCAGGGGCGGCTAAGCTCGGCGCTCGCCTTCCTCTCGCGCCGGGGGCGTGGCAGCTAACGTGCGCCCTTGGCTTATCGCGCGCTCTCCCGAACCGTTGCCCCACCCATTGCGCGCTAACTGCGCGTCGGACGGTTGCCGCGCAGGGACGCTATGAATCAACACAAAACTTAGGGCACGTAGCGCAGGATGGCGGAGTTGTTCCCAAACAAATAGGCGACGGTGTCATTGACGATAACGCCTGCCTGCAGGTCGAGGTTGGTTCCTGAGTCCTGTAGCTGGCAGGTCGCGCTGCCAGTGCTGCACTTGAGCAGCGCGCCTTGTGTCCCGGCCGCAAAGAAGCTGGCCGCGGTGGGCAGGCCAAAGACGGTCCGCAGGTTCGCACTGATGACCTGGGGAACCGTGCTGCACTTGGAGGGGGGTGGGGTGGTGGTGCAGCGCACGACGGTGCCACTACTGCCGACGCCCCAGAGCGTGCTCGGATTTCCTGGCCATCCCCGAGCGAGCCCTTGGGCGGGGTTTGCGGACGTGTCGAACTCTGTGCAGCTGGCATCGGAACACCAGACCGCGGTGGGGCGAAGAACCGAGGGGGGACCGCTGGTAAGGGTGGAGCCGACGGCGAAGATCGTACTGCTGCTCAGCGCGCCGACGTAGTTTAGCGTGAGCACGTCAGGGGCCGTCTTGTTGAATCTCTCGGTACAGGTCGTGCCGTTCCATTGCACAAGGGGAGTGTTGTTCTGCCCGACCGTCCAGACCGACGTACTGTTCAGGCCAACCACACTGCTGAAGCTATGGGTGGTCGGCCAGGTCCCGCACAGATTTGTGCAAGACCCAGAACTGCTGCATCGCCGGATCTGCCCGTTGAGTCCCACGGCCACGATGAAGCCCGGGTCAGCAGCCCAGACGCCGGTCAGCGCGAAGCTGCCTTGGCTGGGAAATACCGTGCAGCCTTCGGTCGTGTCATCGCAGCGGAGGATGGTTCCTCCACTCCCGACTGCGTAGATGTTCTGCAGATTGACCGCGAAGACCGCGTTGAGGTTCTGGGTCGAATTCGACAGAAAGCGCGTGCAGCGATTGAGGGCGGCCGAGCAGCGATAGACGCCGCCAGCATCACCAACGGCGTAGACGTGGTCAGGGTCAAGGGCATAGGTTGCGCTGAGACGGTCTGGAGGACCGGGGGAGAGCGTCTGGCAAGAGTCGCTGGTGTCACTGCAGCGCAGCAGGATTCCCCCCGTACCCACCGCGTAGATGTTCTGTCCATCTGGACCCCCGACGGCACTTAAGAACTGACTGGTGCCCGCGGGGAGTGGTTGACAGCCCGTGCCATCCAGCGCACAGCGAAACAGGGCACCTTGGGCGCTGCCCACAAGATAGATCTTGCCGTTGCTGCGTCCCCAGATCTGGTTGAGTCCCCCGGTCGTTGCCGTCGCGATCAGGGGACAGGTCGTGCCGCCCGCGCTGCAGCGATACAGCGTGCCGTTCATACCCGTGAGCAGGACGTTGTTCGCATCGCTGCCCCAGACGGACGTAAACGAAGTCGACGGGTTGGGCGTGAGCACCGTGCAGCTTGTCGAGCCGACCGCGCAGCGCACGATGCTGCCTGTGCTGCCGACGGCGTAGATGTTGTTGCGATCCTGGGCCCAGGCCGCTTGCAGATAGGACGTGGTTCCCGACGTAAGCGCGGTGCAGGCAGTGCTGCTGCTGCCACAGCGCAGGATCGTCCCGGTTTGGCCGACGGCGAAGACATTTTCAGCGTCGATCCCCTGTACGCTGGTGAAAGAGCTATTGGTGTTGGTGGTGAGCTGCTGGCAGCTCTCCGCGATGCAGCGCACGATCACGCCAATGTCTGCGACCGCAAAGACATGGCCGGCATCGCTGCCCCAGACCGAACTGAAGCTCCGATTCGTCAGGCCGGCGGCAAGCGTGGAGCACGTCCCGGTGTTGGCGCTGCATCGCAAGATCGTCCCGCTTTCGCCGACCACGTAGATGTGATCAGCGTCAGCACTCCAAGCCTCAGAGAGCCCCGCCGCAGTTCCCGAGAGCAGCGCGCGGCAGGTTGGCGCGCCATTTCCGCACAGGAGCAGGGTCCCATGATCGCCGAAGACCAAGGTGCGCGTCGCATCGATGGCTCGGACGCCGCGCAGGCTGTTGCCTTGCGGCAGGGGATTCTGAAAGCACCAGCCATCGGGACTGCAGGTCGAGTCCACAAAGCTCGCCTGCACGGTGCGCGGCTGCTGCATCACCAGACTGCAGGGCACTCTCAGCGGACCGCCGCAGTCCGTCCCCCACAGCGAGGCATAGCTCTTGGGCATCGACACCGCGGACAGCCCAATCGTGCTGCCCTGCAGATAATCAAGCTGGCAGCGGTCTTTGCACTGCTGCTGCGTCATCCCATCGCTTGCCGTCACGGTGCCCGAACCGAGGACCTCGATGTTGACCGGGCACTTCCGCCGTCCCATGGCGTCTACGGGCTGCAGCGTCACCGGTGCGTCAATGGCCACGGCCGTGCCCGCGGTAACCACGCTGGCGGTGCCCGTGCTCACCTTGCACTGATCCGTCGCCAGAGCGGCCACGCGAATCTGCACCGAGCCGCGCTGATCCTCTTGGTTGGGCAGGCGCACCGCAAAGCGCGCGAGGCTGGTCGTCACTTGGAACGGCGGCAGCACGACCCGGGCATCCAGCGAGACATCGACCGCTAGCGCCTGCACGTCGGGGGTTAGCCCATCGACACTCACCGTGATTAGGATGTGTTCGGCGGGCGCGCAGCCAGAGAGCAGAAAGAGTGCGAAGAGGAGGCCGTACAAGCGAGCCATGCGATCGAAGAAGTGCATGCGAGTCTCCTAAAAATGAAAGGCCCTCATGGCCTCCGTGCCCTTGGGATCCGCTTCAGAATTTCAGATCGACGACCATGATTCCGTCGGGCGCTGTCGGCTCTCCAGGTGGGCGCAGCGCGATTCCCACGCCGACTCCGGTGGCGACCACGGCAGCGCCCGCACCGATGGCCAGCCAGAACCACCATTTCTTGTAGATGGGCTTTGGCGGCTCAGATTCCGCTTTCCCGTTCGCCGTCCGCTTCTGGGCTTCTTGCTCAGCGAGCAGCGCCACGATCTCGGCCCGATACCCCTCGACTTTCTGTCGCAGATCGGTCGGCTGTTCGGGCTGCCGGAGGAACTTTTCATAGCTCTCCAGCGCCTGCGCATGACGACCCAGTCGCTGCAGCATGCGTCCGATGTTGATGAGCAGCCAGGGGGCCGGGCGCCGGGCATAGGCCTTCTGATACTCGACGAGCGCGGCTTCAAACAGGTTGGCCTGCGACACCTCGCGAGCGCTGTCGTAGTGCGCTTTGCAGATCGTGTCAGACAGACAGATGTCCGCCCCGAGCGGCGGCTCACCAGCGTGGGCCGCGGTCGATGCCAGTAGCCACAGCCCGCCCAAAAACGCCAGGAGGGCAGCGCTGGGTGCGGGGGAACGATGGGCAGATGGATGCGTCAACATGCAAGTCGCTGGGCCCTGGTCAGCCTGCCGGAGGAAATCGGAGTGCCTCTCCAGACTCGCGCTGTCCTCCGTCCGTTGGGTCGGTCGCAGGGAAGCGATGGGAAGGTCGCTCTCTTCTCCCCTCCGTCCTCTGTGGGGGACCTAGCGACGATCAGGACAGGCACTATCACGGTAAGGATTATCATAGATCGATGCTGGCCGACGGGGGACGATTTCCGCTGCTGGCGGCTCGCAAGAGCGGCCGCGGGCCAGGACTGGGAATGGCGAGTAGGAGTGAATCGCCGAGATCACAGCCCAATTGGCAGATAGTCTGGTCCATAAATAGCCACACAGCGGGCCTTCGCGCCGGGGCTAGATATTCAATCTAGGCAGGCAGCGAGCGCCCGAGGCCGATGCGCAGGAAGCGATCGAGCGGCTCGCCGCTGCGGGTCACCTTCATCATCAGCAGCGCACCCTCCCAGCCGTCGATGAGGAACGCGGCGAGCTCGTCGAGGTCGACATCGCCGGCGAGCTGACCTTGCGTCTGCGCTTCGCGTAAGCAGTCGACCAGGCGGTGTCGCCAGCGCGCAAAGAGTGTCGCCAGGGCCGCGCGGGCTTTGCCTGGCCGGTCGGGTAGCTCTTGGCTGAGCAGGCCGAGCAAGCAGCCCCCGCTCCATTTGCGATCGCGGTAGTGGCTGCGCAGGGCGGTGAAGTAGGCGCCCAGTCGGGCCAGGGGCGGCAGGCGCTCGTCCGTCAGAAAACGATCGAGCATGGGCAGGTGCCCCTCGTAGTAGAACTGGGCCGTCGCCAGGGCGAAGCTCAGCTTGTCCTCAAAGTGGTGATAGAAGGACCCGCGGGGGACGCCAGCCCGCGCCAGAATGGCGCTCGTGCCCACGAAGTCATAGCCCCCTTCAAGGAAGAGATCGACGCCAGCGCGCAGCAGCGCTTCGCGGGTATCTCGTCGAACCGTCATGGCGCGCAGCTTAGTGCCTGCGCTGCCAGATGAGAAGCGATTGCGCGGCCTACCTCCCTGGTCCCAACTAGACCAAGATGTCTAGCTGGGTAGCTGCCGGGGCGCCCAGCGGCGTTCCCCGTCATCGCAGGTGCTCTCGCAGGTGGGCGACTACGAGATCGCTGGCCTGTGCCACCAGGGCGGGGTCGTCGTAGAAGTCGACCTGCCCGCGCGAGTTCAGCCAGTGAAACTGCTTGGGTCCGGCCAGCGCTGCGTAGAAGCGCCGCGCCCAGGCGGGCGACAGCGCGGTTTCCGAATGGACCATCGCCATCGGCACCTGCAGTCGAGGCGCTGCTGGTTGGACGTCAAAGGTCAGGAAGTGCTCGCGCGACATCACGGCAAAGGCGTTCTGGTAGTTCGGATGGGCCGCGCGTAGGGCGTAATAGTCGAAGGTCTCTTGCAGGGTCATCGCGGCATCGCCAACGGTTGCGGCGGCGGGGATGGTCAGCACCTGGCCGGTCTGTTCATAGTGCAGGCGTGCGGCGACACCTTGGTCTACTTTGGCCTGGAAGGCCGCGGGGTCTTTGCCCCGCAGCTCCGCTACATCGCGGTAGTAGCCCACCACGCCAGCGACCGCCTTGATGCGCGGATTGTCGACCGCTGCCCAGACCACATAGCCCGTGCCGAGGCAGACGCCGACTGCACCGATGCGGTGGCTATCGATCTGCGGGTGCCCGGCCAGGGCTTCGGCTGCGGCCCGCAGGTCCTCGATCTTGTGCACATAGAACTCATACTGGCGCGGCTGTCCGCCGCTCTCGCCGTAGTGGCGCGGGTCGATGGCCAGGGCGGCGATTCCGCGCTCGGCCAGGGCGCGGGCATAGACCCCGGTGACCTGTTCTTTCACGCTGGTCATCGGCCCACCGACGATCACCGCCGGGTGGGGGCCGGCGCCCGAGGGCAGAAACAGGTCTCCGACCACGGCATCGCCGGCGACTACGAACTGCATGCGCTGGAGCTTCATAGCGCCCAGTATACCCAAAATAGACTGATTGGTCTGATACCGGGTAGAACGCCTGCGTCAGCCAGCTGTGCTGGCCCAGCCTGCCAGTTCAATTGTGCGGGTGAGCTTGATCGCAGATGCCTGCGGGGGGCGATGCGCTGGTCGTGTCGAGCCTCCTCGCGTCGATGGTCGGAGGCTCGCGTCTGCCGGCAGACACCGGGTAGGCAGGCGGCGGACTGGCTGAGGGGGTGTGGGAATGTGTTTTTCGGTCCGGGGGTGTCGGGCGGTTTGCTGGCAGGGCTGTGTTTTCTGAGAGGGAGTTCCCGGGGCAGCGGACTCAAAAAAGGGGGATGGGCCGGATTCTCGGCCGGGGCCGCGCGACGACGGTTCCCGCTCGCGGGGCGGCGCGGTATAGTTGCAGGGATGGGTAGTCCGCCCACGAGCATTGGCCCCTACCAGGTCATCCGAAAGCTGGGTGAAGGTGGTATGGGGGCCGTCTTTGAAGCGATGAACCCCGCGATCGAGCGGCGGGTCGCGCTGAAGGTCCTGCATGCGCAGTACGCCAGTGACCCCAGCTACGCCGAGCGCTTTTTTAACGAAGCGCGGGCGGTCAATCGCGTCGATCATCCGGGCCTGGTACAGATCTCAGATCACGGCCGCACCGAGGACGGCACCGCCTATCTGGTGATGGAGCTGCTCAAGGGCGAGACGCTGGACAAGCGCATCCAGAAGCAAGGGGCCGCACTATCGCCGGGCGAAGTCGCGCGGCTGGGCTTTCAGATCGCCGACTCGCTGGCCGCGGCGCACCAGAAGGGCATCGTCCATCGCGATCTCAAGCCCGAGAACGTGATGATCGTGTCGGATCCGCATGTCGCGTTTGGCGAACGGACGAAGCTCTTGGACTTTGGGATCGCCAAGCTGCTGGAGGGCGCGGGGGGACGGGTCAACACCAAGACCGGCACGTCGATCGGCACGCCGTACTACATGTCGCCTGAGCAGTGGGACGAAGCCAAGGGCGTCAACGCCAAGGCCGATGTCTATTCGCTGGGCATCATGCTGTACGAGATGCTGACCGGACAGCTGCCGTTCCAGGGACCGAGTCTGGCGCAGCTCATGGGGCAGCACATGTTCAAAGACGCGGTGCCGCTACGCGAAGCGCTGCCGGCGCTGCCGCCCGGCTTTGCTGAGCTGGTGCACAGCATGCTGCGCAAAGATCGCGACCAGCGACCTGACATGGATACCGTGGCCGGCCAGCTGCACGAGCTGTCGGAGGAGCTGCCGCAGGTGCCGCGTCCCCGTCGCGCTTCCTCGGCGGAGCTGACCCCGGCGAGCATAGCGCTGGCGAGCACGGCGCTGCCGAGCTCGACGCCGGTGCCAATCATCGACGGTGCAGGCGGCCGACCCACCGGGGCCGTCGCTGGTCAGACACTGACCCGGCGCATTGGCAAGCGGGGAGCGGCGATGGCCAGCGCGGTGCTGGTGCTGGGGTTGGTCAGTGTGGGGGCGCTGCGGCTGATCAATGGACGCCGCTCTGGCTCGCAGGCGAGTCCGGCGACCGGTCAGTCTACTCATGGCGGCTCGCTCGCCGCCCCGGTGGCCGAGGCCCCAGCGGTGCAGCGCAAAGTGCGCTGGAGCATCGAGACCACTCCGCCAGGATCGGACGTGATCGATGCCGCCACCGGCACCTCGCTGGGCACGACACCGCTGCGCATCGAGCAAGTGGCAGGCAGCGGTCAAAAGCAGCTTCGTCTGTCACTGTCCGGCTACGCTGACCGAGTGATCTTGGTCGAGCAGGACGCCAACGTGTCGCGGCAAGAGATCCTGGAGCGAATCGCGGGTCGTCCGTCGAAAAAAGGGGCGGCCAAGGTGGCGGCAGGCAAGGCGAAAGCCGCGACGGATAAGGGCTCCGCAACGCCGAACCCAGCGCCGCCGCGGGAAGCCAAGGGCGGCAGCGAAGTGCCGGTCATCGAGTAGCGGTGCCCGGTCTGCAGCTAGGGCGCGCGGCGCAGGATCGCGCCGTACTCACCGACGGCGTAGATGTTGCTTACGTCTAGGCCGAAGACGCGGTCGAGCCTCAGCTCGGTGCCGGTTGCCTCGGCGACACACGACTGCGTGCTGGCAGCGCAGCGCATGGCGGCAAAGCCGAAGACGTAGACGTGTTCCAGGTCGCTGCCCCAGATCGAGAGCGGCTGGATGGGAAGCCTGGTGGCGGTGCAGATATCGGAGCCGGCGGCGCAGCGAACTAGCTGACTACCCCCGCCGACATAGACGTGGGCGGGATCGCTGCCCCAGACCGCAGACAAGGACTCGGTGATGCCGCTGGTCATCACCGTGCAGGTGTTTTGCTTGGCTCCGCAGCGCACGATCGTGCCTTGGTCTCCGACGGCATAGACGTTGTCGGCCGAGCTACCCCAGACGGCATTCAAAGCGTTGGAGGTGCCCGAAGACAGCGAGGTGCAGACCGTGCTTTTGCCAGTGCAGCGCATGATCTTGCCGGCGCTGCCGACTACGTAGACGTTGTTGACGTCGCTACCCCAGACGCCGCTGAACAGGGTGCCTGAGGTGTTGCTGAGCAACGAACAGCTGACGGAAGTTCCCGCCTGGCAGCGCGCGATGGTGCCGGTGTTGCCGACCAGGTAGACGTTGCTGGCATCGCTGCCCCACACCTGCTTGATCTCGTTGCCGTAGTTGTAGGTGTTAAACGGCACGCAGCTGTTCGAATCGTTGCTGCAGCGCACGGCCACGCCGTCCTTTCCGGCGGCAAAGATGTTGCGGCTATCGGCGCCCCAGATGTCTTTCAGATCCGTCGAGACGGAGGAGTCAAGCTGCGTGCAGCGGCTGGTCGTGCCCGAGCAGCGGAAGATGGTGCCAGCATCGCCCGCGACATACATGTTATCGGGGTCACTGCCCCACAAGCCAACCAGGCGCGCAGCACTTCCCACGGTCAGCGGACTACAGCTTGCACTCCCGGCTGGGCAGCGTAGGGTGGTGCCGGCTCGACCCAAGGCGATGACGTTGCCCGCGTTAGATCCGGCGATCGAGCCGAGGTCTAGCGTCGTGTTGCTCTTGAGCGGGACGCAGCTGGTCTGGCCGGCAGCGCAGCGGACGATGGTGCCCGCACTGCCCACCGCCAGGACGGCATCGGGACCGCTGCCCCAGACGCGATACAGCGTCATGCTGGTTGAGCTAACGAGCGGCGTACACGTCGAGACGCCAGCGGCGCAGCGATGAACTTCCCCCCCACTACCGATGGCGTAGACGTTGTTTGCATCGCTACCCCAGACATCGTTCAGGGTCGGCTGGGCGGCCATGCTGGGGCGGAGCGTGGTGCAGCTACTTGAGCCCGCCGAGCAACGCACGATGACGCCTTCAAGGCCGACGGCATATACGTTGTTGGCATCGCTGCCCCACACCTTGCCGAGGTCTTTGCTTGTGCCCGAGCTGAGCATCGTGCAGCTGTTGCTGCCCGCCCCACAACGCAGGATGGTCCCGGTGTCTCCGACGGCGTAGATGTTGTTGGCATCGCTGCCCCACAGGCTGAAGAGCCACTCTTGCGTGCCGGTGTTGAGAGCCGTGCAGGTCGGGCTGGTCGCGGCGCAGCGCAGGAGCAGACCTGTGGAGCCGGCCACATAGACGTTGTTGGCGTCGCTGCCCCAGATGGCCGCCAGGTCCTGCTGGCTGTCCGGGGTGGTGAGCGTCTGGCACTGGCGCATCCCGAGGCTGCAGCGCAGGACCACACCGCCGTCGCCGGCCGCGTAGAACGTGTCGCTGTCCATGCCCCAGGTGGCGTTGAGGTTGTTGGTGGTCACTGAGGGGAAGGGCAGGCAAGAGGGCGCGCCACTTTTGCACTGCACGATGGTGCCGTGGTTGCCCACGCCGATCACGATGTCGGTCCCGACGGCGGTGGCCCCCAAGATGTGATCGCCATGGGGCTGCGGTTGCATCCAGCACCAGCCGTCGGGGCTGCAGATGCGCGGCAGGAAGGAGACACCGACGCCTACCGGCTTTTGCACCGTAGCCAGGCAGGGATCCGATGCGGTCCCACTGCAGCTGCCGTTCCAGTCTTGGGCGTAGGTGCGGGGGGAATCGGTGGTGGTCAGGGTCACCGTCGTCCCGCGCAGGTAGTCCTGGGTGCAGACGACGGGGCTGGCCCCGCTGCCTATGCAGGTGTGCTGGATACCCGACTGGGTCGAGGTGACGGTGCCTTGGCCATCGACGGTGACGGTCAGCGGACACTTGTGGCGGCCGCTCGAATCGACATCCACCTGCGCCACCTCGGCGGCAAACGAAAAGCCACCCGGCGCGGTGTTCAAGTTCGTCGAGCCTTCACGAATCTTGCAGCCATCGCCGGCGAGGCTGGCCACCTGGATCTGCAGCGGGCCGCGTTGATCCTCGCGGTTGTCCATGCGCACGGCGAAGCTGCCGAGGTTGCCGGTGACCGTGAAGTTCTGCATCGCCGGCACGCCGTTGAGCTGCACCGATACCCCCAGCGAGGTCGCATCCATCGGCAAGTTGCTGACCGTCACCAGCACCACGATGTGCTCAGGGGGGGCGCAGCTGCCCGAAAGAGCGATCCCTAAGAGCACTGTCGCCCACACCCTCAGCGACATGATTCGCGTCATCAAGAACCTCCCTTGCGCAAGCCCCAAGTCGCTGTGACTGTGGGCCGCTAGAACTTCACATCTAGAGTCATTACCCCGTCGGGGATGGTCGGTTCGCGCGGCTGTGTCGCTAAGCCCACGGCCAGGCCGGTGGCCAGGATCGCCACGCCGCCCCCAACCAAGGTCCAAAACCACCAGCGCTTGTAGATGGGCACCTTGCGCGGCGGCTCCTCTTTCGGGGTCTGCTGCGCCAGCTTGCGCTCGGCGGCATCGGCCGCGGCATCGCGCACCTGTCGCTGTTTGTCGGACAGCCGCTGCGACACTTCCATGCGATAGGCCTGCACGCGCGGTCGCAGATCAGCCGATTGATTGTCGAGGGCCAGATAGCGATCGAAGCTGACCATCGCCTCTTCGTCCCGCCCCATCTTCTGCTGCATGCGCCCGATGTTGATCAGCAGCCACGGGGCTGGTTTGCGAGCATAGGCTCGCTGATATTCCACCAGTGCCGCTTCGTACTGTTCGGCCTGCGATAGGCTGCGCGCGGTGTCGTAGTGCGTCTTGCACTCGTCGTCGCTTAGGCACAGGTCACCGACCAGCGGATCTTCGCCGGCGCAAGCGACTTGTGGCATTGCTGCCAGCCAGCCTATCGCCAGCAGCGTCGTCAGCAGCAGGGCCGGTAGCCTGCCCACGGTCCAGGGTCTATCGATCGTTCGCGACGGTGACATAAAGAATGGGAGCCATCATCGTAGTGGATGGCACGGGGCTGCGACAAGCACAGACGGTGTTTACAAATTAGGCTGGGAGAGTCCTCGGCGCGGCCTTGCTGCAGGGAAGCGCGACAGTCCCGTCAACGATGGGGATCTGGTGTGCGCTCCCAGCGTCGAAGGGGCGCTGCCCTGGGCCCGCTGGCCGCCCGTGCGCGATTTCGAGCCAGTGAGCAAAAAGCGCTTCATGCGTGACCTCGGCCATGGTCTCGGCACGCTCGGCCCAAAGAGTGAAAAGTCGCGCATTCTCGGCCGAAAACTTGCACAGCACCGGCGAAGCGAGTTCGAGGAGCAGCGTGGCTTTCGCCAGCCGATCCATGCTGTTTACAAATCGCTCGGCTACCGCCGGGAAAAAATCGCGGCAGAACGCACTGAAGTCCGAGTCCGTCGGCAGAACCGCGCGCAGTAGCTGTCGCAGGTCATGTCGGCGCAGGGGGACAGGACCTGATTTGGCGGACTCCACGACGCGAATAGTACGCTGCGCTCGGGCACACTCTGCTGGTAGAAAACGGCGTCCCGGGTGGTCAGCGCGGCGGAGCGGAGTTAGGTCGGGGCGCGGTGGCCGGATGGGAAACGACTAAGAAGGTGTTTACATATTAAGCTGCGAACGCCCTCATCTAGATGTGCTGCACGGCTGGGGCCCCCGCGGACGCGGCCTCCTTTTTTCGCCGGGGC
>CALFYE010000506.1 GCA_937952145.1 uncultured Myxococcales bacterium | reverse complement strand
CTGCAACCTGGCGAGCCTGTGCCTGGGCTGTACTACTTCGTCGGGCCTACGCAGCTCGGCGACCAAACATCAACCAGCAGCCCTGTCGCCGCCTGCTCAATACCTCCGCAGGGCACTGCGGACATCCCGTCACGGCCGGCAATCATTGGCCCGTCGGCAGTAGTGTCAGAGGAAGCTCCACAAGCAACAAACGCCGAAACAGCAGCTGTACCAGCACCGCCAGCGGCGATTGCTCCGTCTACACCTCCTGCGGCCAGCAACGATGCCGACGTAGATGCTCTGGTAAGTGAGTTTGCCCGTGCGTCGAAACTCGATCAGGAGCGTGCCCTTCGACTTGGCAACTCAGGCGAGACGGAAATCCCCTCTGGTTCGGTGGTCCTTATCGGTCCTCCACCGCCAACAACGGTGCCTCCGGAAAGCTGGTCTCGCCTGCTCGCATCGTTCCCGCCACTCACCGGGGAAGAAAGCGTGATGCTCTCCACTTTCATAGTTAGTCCAGAGCTGATGATTCAAATTCGATACGAGGAAAAGCTCGTCGAGGCGAAAGCGAACAGTCGCGATCTTCCTCGTGAGCCAATAACGCAGATACGTCCAGAGGCGCGGCGGAACCTCCATGAGTTGTTCAGGGATCGGCTGTTCCCGCTACACTTCTGGTCATTCTGCAATGCGGCCTTCGAGTATGTGCGGCGGCATGGGGTCGAAGCCCTGGCTCATCTTCCGGTACCGGTCCAGCCGCTACCAGCGACAGAACAGCAACGGCTCGAGACCGCCATCACGAGTCCATCCAAGCGGGTGTACATGCACTATGTCTGCGCTCGGCAGGATGCACTGCTTGCGGGTCAAGCTTTGCCCGTCGAGCCTCGCGTTCCGCTCAGCTCTAAGGAGCGCAACCAGATCCGGAAGATGCTGGAGGATCTGCGTGCGGTGATGTACGTCAAGGGACGTATGATCCCTCCCAGTTCGTGACACTCCCCCCCTTCAATGTGCACGCAGCCTGATTGTGTTGCGCGACAGAATCGGACTTACCACAAATTCGTCACACCACACCGCTTCAGACTGAACGCGCCCACTGAGGCCCACAGTTTCGCATTGCGATCTGTGCTGTATCTGGTCACAGAGTCCATCCGTTGCAGCTGCGTTGGTCACGCCACAGTAGCTCCCCCGCCCGCCATGTTTCGCTCGCGATAGGCTACGCGCTCGCGCGACTGCCGAATCAAGAACTGCTCGCTTGCCGGATCAAGAAGCAGTCCTTCTACGACCCACCCCGGACGCTGCCGGAAGCTCTGGGGCGCGTGATCCATAAGCTGCCATCGCACGGCCAGGGTTGCTATCAGCGCTTGCTCATCCAGAGTCCGCGCCGGATCGAGCCGGCGGTCGGTTTCCCGAGGACGGTGCTCACTCTCCCAGTTTGCGTGGCGATCTCGGACTTCCAGCTCGCGTCGCATTTGAGAAAACAGCTCTGTACGCGCTGCGCTGTAATCGGTTGATGGCCCCGTCGCAGTGCCGCTGTCTGACAAGTGCAGCCTGGCCAGCCGTAGCATGAGCCGGTTCAACTGCTCTGCAATCTCGGTGCGCTCGCGGCGTACCTGCTCCAGTTCGGTCTTCAGGATCGACGCACGCTCTTGCACGCGCGCCGCGCTGTCTGCGGTCCAAAGCTGGCTGCTGGTCGATGGTTCACGCGCTGCGGCCAGGGAGAGCGCCCGCTCAAGCTGTTGCTCCAGTTCCGCGCAGCGCCGCTCCAGTGTTGCAATACGGGCCAGGAGTTCGTCTACCAAGGCCCGGAGCTCGGCCTGGGCGGCAAGTGCTTGGCTGAGCTGTCTGCGCACCTCCATGATGCCTGGCCTGGGGCTTGCCGGCAGGGGCCGAGAAGACGGCCCTTCGCTCGACCCACCGGGTTGTCCATCGGGCGACGATGAGTCGCCGCCTCCGCTGCCAGGCTGCGCGCTATCGGGAGACTCTCCGTTCGTCTCTTGCTCGGCAGGCTCACCACGCGCCTCGGCCAGAAGTCGTTCTAGCTCCGCGATCCGCGCTCGGGCCGCAGCCAACTCACGCGCCTGCTCGTCGAATCGGCGCTGCAAGTCGGCGGTAGCCTGCTCCGCTTGCTCCGCGCGTATCTGATGCCTTGAGGCAAGCCGCCGAAGAGCGGAGCGGCTGAGCGTAGTCGGAATCGGATGACGAGCAGGGCGGCCACGCGGTCGGCAGCCTGGGCGCTGCCCTCGGCGCTGGCGCAGCGCACGCATACGGCATGTGCTGCTGCAGTAGCGCCGATCGGAACGATCGTGCCGTCGCAGTCGCATCGAGCAGATCGCACATTTTTCTGGCGCCACGATTGATCATAAAAATAGCCGTGACAAATTTTGTCAAAAGGCATTTCTTAACTATGCGATTTGATAAAGGATAACCGTCATCATCGCCTCCTAATTTTGGACCGCGTCTCGACGATAAAATGCTAGATTCTGGCTGATATGGCGAAAGGGTTACTGCTCAAAAGCACTCGCGGCTGGAAGCAAAGTTCTCGATCGCGTATCGGTCGTCCACTTGAGCTTTGACAAGCCCTGCCCTTATCTGCCCGCCGAAGAAATGGCGATCAGATTCGCAGCAAATCAAGAATCGACGCAGCATGCCAGATCGCGCTGCTGGTCCCATCTAGAGAACGGAGGAAGGCCCGCACTGTGTGCGAGCCCCACCCTCGCCAGACGATCCAGCTGCCACCATGCCATTGAGAGGAACGCCGCCGTACTAGATGCCGCCAGCTACGGTCGGGCTTAAACCGAGAACTGCCCGCCGAGTAGACGCCTTCCAAATCCGCCCGCCGCCTGCGTCCTTCAGCCGAGAGGCCAAGTGTGGCGTTGCAAGGATTTCGGCACGGCTTGTTGTACCCTCCTGTGGCACGCCGCATGACACAGCACAGGTGGGGTTCTCTTTGTTACTCAAAACTACCGCGTATGCGCCCGATTTTCCGCATATTGAACGCCGTGGCTGAACAGGCCAGCCTCC
>CALFYE010000505.1 GCA_937952145.1 uncultured Myxococcales bacterium | reverse complement strand
AGGGGCGGCAGACCACCTGTAGCGCGAAGTGTCGCTCGGCCAAGTATCGCGAACGAAAACAGCAGCAGCGTGGCGCATCACAGCGCGCCGCGAGCAGCCGCAGCAAAACCGCTGAAGCACGCAGCCCGCGCGACCGCATCACGATGGCGAATGTGGAGCAGTTTCTATCGAGAGAGGTCGATCGCATCGTCGCGGCGATCCAACAGTTCGCCGAGCTGAGAGGTGCTGCCTCGAAGGCGCATCGCGTGGATCTGCGCGAGCAGGTGACGTCGCAGGCCCCTGATGGCGCGGTCGGCTATCGCCTGGTGCTGCCGCGGCGTGTGCCTGGTGATGGGCTTCGGCTATCGCCGCGTCGTAGCCGGTCGCGCGAGGTCGCGTGGTACGCACTGTCGCCGTTTGAGTATCCCGATGATCTGCGCTTGCGCGACGGACACTGGTATCACCTCGTCTGGTATGACGTGCAGGGTCGGCGCATACGTCCACCGGCTGAGCATGGGATTCCGGCGCTGTACTACTTCCTGGGTCCAGCCCGTCAAGCACCGGCAATCGAGGAATCGTCAGAGCCGCCGCCACCGGTCATCGCATCGCCCAACCCCACAGCGTCACAGAAGGCCGCGTCAGAGCCGTCCGGCACACAGGCTGCCCAAGAGCCGGGCACCCCACAACCGCCGGTACCTTCCAACGCCACGAGCCAGCCCACGGCGATCGTGACGCCGCCGCAGATCCACCAAACAGGCGCGCAGGCACAGCCGCAACCCCCGCCCACCCCGCAGAGGCAGGAGGTTCTGCCCGGTGTCGCTGTCGAAGCGGTGGAGGCCATGGAGGCCGTGCTGAGCAGCTTCCCCAAGGTGCCGCTCCATATGTGGACGCCGATCCATTCGTTCGTTGTCCAGGTGCCATGGATGATTTGGCTGATGTACGAAGACCGCCGTCGGGATGCGCTTCGGAGCGGCAGGCAGCCCCCAGCCGAACCGACGCTGAGCCTGCCCAAGAAAGACCGGGAGGTCATGGCCAACCTGCTGCCGGGGTTGCCAGCCCACTTCATCCCGCTGTGCAAGAAGCTGTTTGCGTGCGTGCGCGAGCATGGCACCGATGTCTTGCAGCTCGCGCCCGTGCCATTCCACCCGCTGCCCGAGCAGCAGCAACAGCCACTTCTGCGCGCCCTGCGCGACGCGGAGCAGCGCACCTACCTGGATTACGTCTGCCGCTGGCAGGACGCGATGCTGTCGCAGGCTCCCGTTCCCCCGGAACCGGAAACCAAGCTGCGCTCTGAACAACGACGAGAGATTTGGAAGTGGCTGACCGACCTGCGGGCAGTCACGTTCGTCCGCCGCCATGCCAGCGCGTAGCCGCCATGCCGGGGTACCCTTGTTTGCTGTGATGCTGTCACAGTGAACGAGGATGGAAGTGCGTCACATCAGGCCCCGCGGCCGACGCCGTAGCCCAGGCGGAAAATGGAGTGTGACGCCCCAGCGCGAAACAGTCACACATGCGCGTCACGTAACAGGGACGGTGTTCGCAGCCATGATCCGCTCGCGGTACGCCATGCGCTCGCGCGACTGCCGCATCAAGAACTGCTCACTCAGCGGGTCGAGCAGCACACCCTCGACGATCCAGCGCGGACGATGGCGGAACGTCTGCGGCGCGTGGTCGATGTGCTGCCAGCGCACGGCCAGCGTCGCGACCAGAGCCTGCTCATCGATTGGGCGCGTCGGGTCCAGACGCCGATCAGTTTCGCGCGGACGATGCGCGCTCTCCCACTGCGCAAAGCGGTCGCGCACCTCTAGCTCGGCGCGAAGCTGCGCGAACAGCTCATTGCGCCCGGCGCTGTAGTCGACGGCTGGCCCCGTCGTCGCGTCGCTGCCGTGAAGGCCCAGATCGATCAAGCGAGCGAGCAAGCGGTCGCGCTGCTGCGCTGTCTCGGCATGGGCTCTGCGCGTCTGCGCTAGCTCCAGCGTCAGCGTTTCTGTCGGCTGCTGCCCGCGCAGGCAGGCATCCAGGTTTTGCGTCAGCTCATCACAGCGGCGTTGCAGTAGCGCCAGCTGCTGCCGCAGCTCCTCGATGGTTCGACGAAGCTCGGCGTTGGCAGAGACTGCCAGATGTAGCTGACGACGCACTTCCATGATGCCAGGCCGCGGAGTTGCCGCTGGTGGGCGCGGGGTCGGCTCTCCTGCACCTCCTGCTGCACCGCCAGGCTGCGTAGATGGCCCCGGCCCCGCGCCCCCTTCTTCGCCACCAGGCGTGTTGTTCGGCTCACCGGGCTCGTTTGGCGCATCGCTAGGCTGCGTCCCCTCCGCGCCCTCTTCTGCATCGGCCTCCGTGCCGCGCACCTCGGCCAGCAGCCGCTCCAGCTCCGCGATGCGAGCCAGCGCGGCCTCCAGCTTGCGCGCCTGGGCGCTGTAGCGTCGCTTCCAGTCGGCGTTGTCCAGCGCGGTGCGATCCGCGCGCGAGCGATGGCGATAGGCAAGCCGACGCAGCACCGTGCGGCTGAGGTTTCGCGGCAGCGGATTCTGCGCGGGACGGCCACGCGGGCGCGATCCGGGCTGCTGACCTCGACGCTGGCGTAGCGCACGCATGCGGCACTTGCTGCTGCAGTAGCAACGATCCGAGCGATCGTTCCGACGGAGAAACATCGGACACATCGCACAGATCGGTGGGGCCATCGTTGATCATCACAATAGCCGTCACGAATTTTGTCAAAGCGGATCAGCAAGTACGCGATTTGTTTCAGGATACCCGTCACAAATCGGTCCGATTTTCGCGAACTTCTCGACGGTGACCCGCTTTCTTCGCGCGGGACATTGAGATCTTATCTGCTCAATTCATGCCGCGATCCGACAGCGCATTGCCGAATCGCCGGCACACGCACAACCGCAAGCGGCGGGGCCTACGCCGCCGCGATCACGCCGCCGACTTCCGCCCGCAGCTCCGCAGCAGATCCAGAATCGACGCCGCGTGCCACACATCGCCGCGGGGCGGCAGGAATCCCTCTTTGACCAACCTGTCCGCGATCCACCGCAAGCTGCGTCCGTCTTCGCGCAGGACCAGGGCGCGCTGCGCCGCGGATTCCTTGTCACGCACAATCATCTTCGGGCGCTTCGCGTCCTTCTGCTTGCGCGATGGCTCCGACTTGCGCGGTCTGTCCTCTGCATCGATGAATCCGGCGCGGTGCAGAATCCGGTAGACCGTTCTGCGATGCCAGGCCGTGCCGCGAATCGGCACCTTTTCTGCGTCGAGCATTTCGCAGATCTGCCAGATGTAGAGGTCTTGTTCGTACAGCTCGCAGACGCGCTTGATGCCGGCCTGCTCGGCGGGATTTTCGACCAGCTTGCGGCGACCGCCTGCATCGAGTTCTTCCGTGTGCTTCCAGCCGTAGGGCGCAGCGCCAAGCACGACACCCTGCGACTTCAGATGCTGCATCGCTTCGCGGGTGCGGTCGCTGATGGCCTCGCGTTCCCACTGCGCGACCGACGTCAGCACGTTCAGGATCAGCTTGCCGCTGGCAGAGCGTGTATCGATCGAATCGGTAACTGACAGCAGCGACCACGGTCTCCTATCGCTGAAATAGTTCTCACAAAGGAATCCCAAGTCCTTCACGCTGCGCGTCAGGCGATCCAGTTTGACGACGACCAGCGCGTCGGCTTGCCCGTTGCACAGCATCTTGAGTGCGCGCTGTAGTCCAGGCCGGTCGAGCGATTTCGCAGAGACACCTTCATCCGCGATGATCTCCAGAAGCTGGATGTCCTGCGCGGTGCAGTGCGCGGCCAGCTTGATCCGCTGCGCGTCCATGCTGACGCCCTCGGTACTTTGCTGTTCTGTGCTGACGCGCACGTAGCCGACCGCGCGCACGACCTGTGGTTTTGCCGCCTTAGACATGGCCTGCCCCCGATTCCTTTGTGTCCAGCTCCCAGCGCACCAGCACGTCGGCGATGCCGAGCATGAGGCGACCTTCAGAAGTCCGCGAGTCGATGCGCTCTTTGATCGAGATCAGCGCGGGACCATCGGTTGCGCCGAAGTGCTGTGCGACGAAACGAAGTCGTTCGCTGCTCGCGCCCGTCAATCGATTCAGACTCTCGACAATCAGCAGACTCGCGCGTCCGCTGTGCAGAGATTGCAGTGCATCGCGAAGTCCGTGCTGCATCGTGATGTCTTGCGCAGCATCCTGATCGAAAAAGATGCGCATGATCTGTGCATTGTGAATCGTCGCATATCGCCGAATCGCTTGTCTCTGTATGCGTAGGCTCTCCTCCCGCTTCCTCTGACTACCGCTCGCCACTCGTAGGTATCCGACTGCCGCTGTCTTCTGTTCTGCCGCCATGGTTTCCCTCTGTGTGGCGGGCGTTGTACGCGGCGATTTGGAACGTCTTCTTCCTCATCGAAGTCATGCGACTCTTGGCCGAAGAAGCTGGGCAGCTAAATCGCATCAGCTCGCTGCACCTGATGCCGGGGGTCGTGACCGGTGGCATTGCCGCCATCGTCGGCAAGCGGCTGGCCCACCTGCCGGCAGAGGCACGCCCCTTCCTGCAGCTGGCCGCGGTGGCGGGACGCCGGCTGGACCTCACACTGCTGCACCACATCGAACCTGAGCTCGATCGCTGGCTGTATCTGGCTGCCGATGCCGCGGTGTTAGAGGTGGCCGATCTGTCCTGGCGCTTCTGCCACGATAAGATTCGCGAGACCCTGCTTGCGGAACTACCCGCGGCGCGACAGCAGCCACTGCACCTGCGCATCGCCCAGGCTCTGTCTGCGATCTATCCGCACTCGCCAGAGCACGCGGCCCCCATCGCCGATCATTACCTGCGCGCCGGAGCCGCCGCGGCCGCTGCGCCCTATCTGATCCGCGCTGGCATGCACGCGATGCGGCAAGGTGCCGTGGTCCAGGCTGAGGCGCTGTATGCGCAGGCACTGACCGAGCCGTGTCGCGCCGCACTGCCAGCCAGCCAGCGCGCCGAGGCCTACTGCGGCCTGGCGCAGACCCAGCTCGCGCTGGGCTCAGTGCAGAGCTGCCAGGCGACCTACGCGCAGCTGGAGGGGGATCTGGGCTTTGCGCTGCCACGCCGGCTGGCCGATTTCGCCCGCCTGACGCTATCGCTGTGGCGACGCCGCGATTCAGACGCCCCGCTCGATGCCACCGAGCGGCAGCTGCTTGGCGGTGTCAGCGATGCGACGTATAGCGCGACGGAGTCGCACCTGTGGAGCGGGAACCTGCTGCAGGCCAGCGCGGCGACCCTGCGCGGATACGAGCTGGCCGACAGGCTCGCTGATCCCGAGCGCATGGCCAGCTTCCTCAGCTTCGCCAGCTTCATCGCCGGCCTGGTGCCACTGCGGCCGATCAGCGCCTCGTGGTTCGAGCGCGCCTCTGACCTGCTGTCCAAGCAAGCCGGTTCCCACCTCGAAGGCAGCATCTGCCGCATGCTGACCATCACCTCGATGAACCGCGGCGACCTGGCGACGGCACGACGCTTTGCCGATCAAGGCATCACCTACGCTCGACGCGTCGGCGACAACCAGGCTCTCGCGTTCTGCCTAAGTCAGCGGGTTGTGATGGCCTTCCGTCTCGGGCAGCAAGACGAATTCGACCTCTGCGGTGCCGAGCTGCACCAGCTAGCCCGACGCATGCAGAACGGGATCATGTCGCGCGTCTATCCGCTGTATCGCGGCATGCTGGCTCTGCGCGCGGGTCTGTTCAATATGGCCCGGGCGCTGATAGACGAAGCCCGCGAGTACGTGCGCAGCACGCAAGACTTCCCAGGTCGCCTGCTGGTCGGTGGCCAGAGCGCGCTGTGTCAGCTGCGACGGGGCGATGCCGCGGGGGCGCTGGTAGAGGCACAGGCGACGCTGGAGCTAGCCCTGACCTTGCGCTATCCCAGCGAGGTCCTGGTGGAGGGTCTTGCGACGATGACCGAGGTCTTTCTGGAGACCTGGCAGACCGCGCAAGCCCTGCCCGGAAACACGCACCTGCGTGCCTTGCTGTTGGCCCTACTGACGATGCAGCGCTGCGCCCAGGTCTTTCCCGCGACGGCTCCGCGCGCCTGGCTGTGGCATGCCCGTTTCGTCGCAATGCTGGGTCAGCGGCGACTGGCAGAGCGCTTGGCGCAGCGAGCCCTCAGCGGCGCGCGAACGCTCCAGCTGGCTTACGATATCGAGCTGGCGCAGACCTGGCTGGCCCGCTTTACCGACCCGCGATCCCCGGTTTCTGGCCAGGACCCGCAGCCCACGTCATAAGATGTGGCATGCCCTTTGCGCTGCAGTCTTTTGAGCCGCTTGCCGTCGGAATTCGCCGTCTGTTGGCTGAACAGCTGGCGGCGGCCCAGCGGCACCTGCTGTCGCAGCACGCCCAAGCTGGTGAGGGCGCCGATCCCGCCTTCGCGGTGCACGAGGTGCGCAAGGCCCTCAAGCGGACGCGCACTGTGCTGCGGCTGTTGCGACGGGCTCTGGGGCGAAGCGAGGCGCAAGCGCAAGGTGGGCAGCTGCGCGAGCTAGGGCGAACCCTGTCGCCGTTTCGCGATCGTCACATGCTGGGCGAGACCGCCGCGCGCCTGGCGCAGCAGACCGCCGCCAGCCCCTTCGCCGAAGCCTTAGGCCCGGTGCGCGCCGCGCTGGCCGCCGAGCCGCTCTTGCAACCGGTCCCGGAAGAGACGCTGCGGACGCTGCTGCCGGTCCTGCGGGGCGTGGCTGCCAAGCTGGAGCTTGCGCTACAAGGCCTGGACGAGGCCCAGCTGCGTTCGTCGCTGCGACGCGGGCTGCGGCGGCTTCTGCGCCGGGGGCGACGCGCCTTTGCGCTGGCCTACCGCGAGCCCAGCGACGCCCACTTTCACGAGTGGCGCAAGCGGGTCAAAGACGTCTACTACACGGCCTGTCTGTTGCATCTCAGCCGACCGCTCAAGCTGGGACCCTGGGTCGATCTGCTGGATCAGCTCAGCGACGATCTGGGAGACGAGCGCGACCTTGGCATCCTGGCCAATGTGCTGCACGAACGAACGCTGGGCGGGGCGGCGGCGGCGGCGCTGACGCTGCAGCTGATCGCCCGACGCCGGGAAGAGCTGCGACTGACTGCGCGCATGGGTGGCGACGCCCTCCACCGCCGATCTTCCCGGCAGCTCACCCGCATCTTTACCCGCGGCCTGAGCGAGCAGCGGCGACGCCCACTGGCTTCGGTCTAAGTCTGGGCGACGCGCGGTGGGTGCGCAGGCCCAGGCCCCGCCCACCTGTGCGCCCATGGGCGGAGCCCCCTGCCCAGCCCCCCTCCGAGCCCTCCGGCAGAGCGATTTTCTCGACGGAGAACCGGGCAAGATGCCCCTGGGCGGGCCGGCCGTGGCATGTGCGGTGCAATGCACTTCGGCGAGCGAGGTCACCCCATGTTGCAGCCCGGCCAAGTCGTAAACGGCACGTACTGCGTTGAGCAGCTTCTGGGCTCTGGAGGTATGGCGGATGTCTATCTGGTGCGACACACGCGCCTGCCGCGACAGTTCGCGCTGAAGCTGATGCTGCGTTCGGTGGCCAGCCAGGCCGGCGTGCGCGAGCGCTTCCGCCAAGAGGCCGAGATCCTGGCCAAGCTGCGCCACAACCACATCGTCGGCGTCGTCGACTGGGACAGCACGGAGACCGGCCAGCCCTATCTGGTGATGGAGTACATCGAGGGCGAGACCCTGGCCAACTTCCTGCGCCGCACCGGACCGCTGTCGCCAACTGTCGCCATCGATATCTGTCGCCAGATCGGCGAGGGCCTAAGCGCCGCCCACGCCGCCGGCGTCATCCATCGCGATCTTAAGCCGAGCAACATCTTCC
Source organism: uncultured Myxococcales bacterium (assembly GCA_937952145.1). Lineage (GTDB taxonomy): Bacteria > Myxococcota_A > Polyangia > Palsa-1104 > JAEUJZ01 > JAEUJZ01. The sequence continues at coordinate 37,231 of CALFYE010000505.1, read as the reverse complement.
TCGACAAGAACGGAGGCGGACCGAACTTTGTGAAGATCCTCGACTTTGGCATCGCCAAGGTCATGAGCGGCGGCGCGCCCCTGACCAAGCTCAACACCGGGCTGATCGGCACCCCTGGCTACATGTCGCCCGAGCAGGTGACCGGCGGTGTCGTCGATAGCCGCAGCGATCAGTTCGCGCTCGGCCTCATCCTGTACGAGATGCTGACGGGGCGCTCGGCGTTCTGCGGCGTCCACGATACCGCGCTCGCCACCCTGGCGCGCATCGTCCAGGACCCCGCGCCCGAGCTACCACAGCCCGGGATCAATGCCACGCTGCAGCGGGCGCTTAGCAAGTCGCCTGACGAACGTTTCCCATCGATCAATGCCTTCCTTTCTTCGCTGGGCGCGGGGCAGCCCAGCGGCTATGGCCAGACCTTGCCCCCGGTGTCGCCGCCCTCTAGCGATGGCAATGGCGAGCTATCGCCGAGCGGCTACCCGCCCCATCGTCTGCGACTGCGACGCATCCTGCCGGCAACTTTCCTGGGCGTGGCCCTGGCAGCAAGCGCCGTGACGATCGCCACAGCCTGGCTGCGGGACAGCAAACATAGAGCGCTGTCCCCCGTGACCACGCAGCAGGGAGCCAGCAATCAACCGCAAGCAACCGGGCCGATGCCAGAGCGGCAGCAGCAGCCCCCTCCCGAGCCGACGCAGCCGACTATGCCGATGGTCAAGGAGAAGGAGCCCGTGACTGGCCCGGTTTCTCCGACGGGCAGCGGCGCGCCGAACCTTGCTATCCCTGAGCCTCGCAGCGCAAAAGTGGGGCCCGCGCCGCTCGATCTCGGCAAGCGCACGTTTGCGATCAGCCTGCAGGAAGACTCGCGCTTTCTAGGCTTCAACGTCCCGCCTGCCCCGGCGGGTGCGCCGGGCTGGGTGACAACGCGCATCATTCAGTTCTGCCTGGAACAGCGGCTCAAAGGAATCGCCCTGGCGGCCAACAGCGAGATCCACCTGGAGCGAACCAACACGCTCAAGGTGACCGCGCCGCGTCAGCTCTCTCGTCGGGCCGAGCTTGAGCTCTGCCTAGAGCAGCAGTTCGACTTCGCCAAGGTGCGTCCGCCGCGCGCCGCCAGCGTCCGCGTTCGCTACGCACAGCAGTAGAGCAGGCATCGCGCACCAACTGGTCACGCCGATCGTACCGATTGGTACAGCGCGACCGCGACCCCGCGCGTCACCCCGCGCTCGCAGATCCGCGTTGGGCATCCGCACAGCAAAATGCGCCCAGGTCGTTTCGCTGGAGAATCCGCATACTTGGGGGGCGGCTAGGGAGCTGGTTTTTCTGTCGCTGTGTCCGAGTATCAGCGACGGGAAATCGCACGCTCTGCGCCGACGTGGGGGCAAGGCTCTTGGGTACGCGCTTTGCTGCGTCGCATCAGCCATGCAGCAAACATCCACCTATTCCTTACGCAGTCTGATCGTGTGTCTCGCAGGCTCTCTGGCGGTGAGCTGCGGGTCCAATCCCCCTCCGCCGGTGATCGATGCGATCAGCCCCGCTGCGCTCTGTGAACTAAACGGTACACGGGGCTACACCCTGACCGGCACGGGCTTCCTCAAGAACGACATGCTGCCGACGGTCACCTTCACCAACATCAGCAGCATGCAGAGTGTGACAACGCAGGCCAGCGAGGCCAGCGGCTGCGAAGGCCAGAACTGCACATCACTGAGCGTCAGCCTATCGGCAAGCGAGCTGCCGGCCGGCACCTACAACGTCGTGGTCAAGAACAACTGCACGCTGGATACCTGCATCAGCGCGCAGATCGGCCCACCAGCCCAGGTGGTGGTGGTCGCAGCGCCGACTTTGACGGCGGTTACTCCGACGGTGATGTGCCAGGGGCAGGGCTCGCTGACCCTGACGGGCAGCAAGCTCTATGCAGGCGCCGTGGTCTCGGTCGGAGCCGCCAAGTCGACCAGCCTGACGGTCAGCAGCGATGGCCTAAGCGCGACCGCGATGTTCAGCGGCATGCTGCCCCTGTCGTCGATGAACCAGACCACGCTGGCCTACGATCCGCAGGACGTCACGATCGAAAACGTCCCGGGCTGCTCGGCCTCGCTGCCGGCGGCGGTCACCGTCACCCCGGGCCCGGCCATCTTGTTCGTCGATCCGCCCGTCGTCCCGGCCAACTACAGCATTGCAGCCACGGTCTACGCCGCCAGCGTCGCCTCGCCGGTAAGCAGCGTGCAGATCGCGCCAGCCGGCACCAGCAACTACACCACGCTGACCATCAACACCGATCCGCTGCGCCCGAACCGCGTTTTGGTCACCCTGCCCGGCAACTTGTCGGCCGGCAGCTATGACCTCAAGCTGAACGATCAGACGACCTGCTCGGCCTCGCTGCCGAGTGCCATCAAGGTCGTGGCGACGCCGACCCTGACCGTCAATACGCCGACGCCCTCGTTCGGAGCGCTTTCCGCCAACACCGCCGTCTCGGTCACCGGCACGGGCTTTGTCAGTACGCCGCGGGCCTACGTCGCGGTCAACGGCGGCGCCTCTGGCGTCTCGGCCTCCGCACTGCGAGCCGTTACGTTTTCTTCGGCCACCGCGCTCACCGCCGTCGTTCCCAGCGGCCTGGGGGCGGGCACCTATGACCTGATCGTCGTCAACCCTAACGGCAGTTACGGCATCAAGACCGCGGCCTTTGTCGTCACCCAGATGAACCAGCCGCCGCCGGTCGTCACCGGCATCTCGCCCTCGTCGGTGGTGGTCGCGACCAATGCCGCCATCACCGTCCTTGGCAACAACTTCCGCACACCGACCCTTGTGCCTAGCTGCTACGACGCCAGCAACGTTCTTTTGGGCGGTGCGATGGCCAATGTGATGACCAGCAGCGCGACCTCGATCAGCGCCACGCTCAACGCCCCGGCCAACAGCATCTACTGCACGCTGCGAGTGCGGGACGGCGACAACAACACCTTCTTTGACTACTCCGCCATCGGCGTCACCAACGCCGGTCTCAACCTGACCGGATTTAAGGCAACCGCGAACAGCTTAGTGACGGCGCGCCGTGCCCCAGCAGCAGCGGCTGGTCGTCCGACCCAGGTGGCGCGCTATGTCTACGTCGCAGGTGGCGACAACGGCACCAACAACAACCCGCTGAGCTCGGTCGAGGTGGCCTCAAGTGGCCTCGACGGCACGCTGAGCACGTTTTCGACCGTGTCACAGCCCCTGCCCAAGGCGCTGTCCTTCCACGGCATGGTCAACGTCGGTCGCTTCTTGTATGTCGTCGGGGGATTCGACGGAACCGCGGCATCGAAGGCGGTGTATCGCGCCGAGCTTCTCGATCCGTTGAACGCACCCCAGTTCTCGGATGTCGATGTGCGCCCCGACATGACCCAGGGCATCGCTCCCGGCGTCTACTCGTATCGCATCTCGGCGGTGATGGGCACCGGCGACGCCAACAACCCCGGCGGCGAGACCCTGGCCAGCGACTTCTTCCCGGTGCAGATCCCGACGCTGAGCATGGGCTCGCTGCAGCTCGTCCTTTACTTCAAGCAGGTCCCCGGCGCGCAGTCGTACAAGATCTATCGCACCCTCAACGCCGGTGACGCGGCCGGCAACGAGCGCCTGCTAGCGACGGTCAACGACAACGGTCAGGCGACGCAGTCGTACATCGACGATGGCAAGACCGCGCCCGCCGGAGCCTCGCCGCTGCCGCTCGGCTCGATCGGCGCGTGGAAGACGCTGGCCTCGCTGAACACCGCGCGAGTCGGAGCTGGCGTCGTCGCCGCCCCCGATCCCACGACCGCCGGCACCTTCTACCTGTACGCCCTGGGCGGCAACAGCGGCACGCTCACGACAGTAACCACGCTGAGCAGCGTCGAGTTTTTGACCATCACCCTGACCGGCGGCGGCGCCGGGCAGACCACCGCGGCCAGCTGGACCAACGCCACCAACTCGCTGCCGACGGCGCGCTGGCTGGGCCCGGGCCTGTTTGCCACCAAGGAACAGAACAGCAACGTCGCCGCCGCCTCGACCTTCATCTACCAGTCGAGCGGCATCTCGTCCGATCTCGCCACCGCCACCCTCAGCAAGCCGGTCTACGTCGCCTCGGTCGGCGCCGCCGGACAGCCGGGCACCTTTGCTGATAGCGGCTCGGTTGGCGTAAATGGAGCGGGCTTTGGCGCAGCCCTCGTGAACAACCAGATGTACGCCTTCGGCGGCTTGCAGGGCGGTACGCCCAGCACTGCTTCGGTCAGCGCCAACCTCAGCGCCGGCCCCACCCTGGCCAACTTCAACGCCCTTGGCAGCGGCACGCTGACCGTCGCCCGCGCCCTGCACGGCACCGCCATCGAGAGCGCGTTTATCTATCAGCTCGGCGGCCTGGGCGCTGGTGCCACCGTCTTGCGCAGCGCGGAACAGACCATCTGGTAGCGACCCGCCCCGCCGTCTCACGCTCGTCTCACGCTCGTCTCACACACGTCTCACGCTCGTCTCACGCTCGTCGGCACGCCGCCACGGCCCCCTCTCCCGCCGAAGCCGATCGCCCAGCCCGACCAGAACGAATAGACTAGGCAGCGGCTGGATCGGGTGATATCTCGTCCAGGCTGGTTTTCTTCAGGCATCCCGCATGCATGAGACGTCTATGACCCCTAGCTCCCCGTCTGCCCCCACGCCGCCGGCCGCACCTCCCGCGACTGGCGCAGCGCCTAAGCCGCAAAACGAATCCGACCGCCTCGCCGCCTTCTGGCGCAGCGCCGGCGGTTCCATCCCCGACCGGCGACCCGTCCTCGACCTCAGCAACGAGACCTACTCGGCGCTGTTCGAGCCTTTCTGGCAGCGCGAGACCGCCGTCGCCCCGTCGCCTGAGCCGCCCCCCGTCGCCGAGCCCGTCGCGCTCGCGCCTGCGCCAGGGACCGTCGTGGCCCCTCCGCCAACCCCCGAGCTGCCGCTTTCGATCAGCCTGCCCATCTCGGATGAGCTGCGCGTCGATTTCGGGCACCTCTATGCCGCTGCCATCCCTGCCCCGGCCGCCGACGCCAAGGCCCAGGCCTTCTGGGGGGGGCCCGACGATCGCAGCCCGGCCATCCGCGAGACCCCAGCCGTCGCCCGCGCCGAGAGCAAGAAAGCCGACAGCAAGAAGCGCGGCAAAGAGCTCCCCGCCAGCAGCAACCCGCCCGTCGAGCTACCCGCCGTCGAGGCCGAGAAGAACCCGATCATGCGCCGCCTGATCCGGCGCCTGCAGCGCCAGTTCGGCCTGTCGGGCTTCCGCCCCGGGCAGGAGCAGGCGATCCGCGCGCTCGTCGATGGCCAGGACGTGCTGGGCATCATGCCGACCGGCGCCGGCAAGTCGCTGATCTATCAGCTCACGGCGTTTGAGCTTCCCGGCGTCACCGTCGTCGTCTCGCCGCTCCTGGCCCTGATGCGCGATCAGGAACAGAAGCTGCGCCGCACCGGCGTCGTCGCTGCCCGCCTCGACTCGACCCTGACCACCAAAGAGACCGAGCGCACCCTCGACGACATCGAAGAGGGCAAGCGCAAGCTCATCTACGTCACGCCTGAGCGCGCCGCCTCTGGCCGCTTGGAAGACGAGCTCGGCGGTCAGAAGGTCAGCCTGTTCGTCGTCGATGAAGCGCACTGCGTGTCGGAGTGGGGCCACGACTTCCGACCCTCGTATCTGTTCCTGCAGCGAGCCTGCGAGCAGCTCGGTCGCCCACCGATCTGCGCCCTGACCGCCACCGCCACGCCCCAGGTGGCGGAAGACATCACCAGCCAGCTTTCGCTGCGCAATCCCGTCGCTGTCCACACCGGCTTTGACCGTCCCTCGCTGAGCTTCGAAGTGCGCGAGACCGGCGATGAGAAGACCCAGGTCAAGCGCCTGTTGCGCCTGGTGCGCAAGGTGCAGGGCTCGGTCATCGTCTACTGTTCGACGATTCGCACCGTCGAGGCGCTGGCCGGCGCGCTGCCCGTCCTGGGCCTGAAAGTCGGCATGTACCACGGCAAGATGGGCAAGGCCGAGCGCGACGCCGCTCAGCTGGCCTTCATGCGCAATAACCCGCGCATCATGGTCGCCACCAACGCCTTCGGTCTTGGCGTCGACAAGCCCGACATCCGCGCCGTCATCCACTACAACCTGCCCGGCTCGATGGAGGCCTACTACCAAGAGGCCGGCCGCGCCGGTCGCGATGGTCGGCCCAGCCGCTGCATCCTGCTTTACAACCCCGGCGATGAGCAGGTGCAGAACTTCTTCGTCGCCGGCAAGTACCCGACGCGCAGCGACGTGATGTCGGTGTGGGGCGCGCTCAAGAACGGCGCCGTCAGCCTGCGCGAGCTCGCGCTTTCGGCTGGCGTATCGCAGGCCAAGACCCGCGTCGTCCTCAACATCTGCAAAGAGCTGGAGCTGATCAGCGAGCAGGGCAAAGAGACCTTCGCCCTGACTGGCAAGGAAGCCGACGAGCTGACCCTGGGCCGCGCTGCCGAGTCGTATCGCAAGCGCCGCGAGGGCGATCGCGAGCGCTTAGCGACGATGATCCGCTACGCCCAGTCAACGCGCTGCCGCCTGCAGCTCCTTTTGGAGTACTTCGGCGAAAAGACGCCGCCCCTGTGCCGTCGCTGCGATAACTGTCTGAACTACGGCGATGACGCCACCGTCGAACGAGCCGGCGATCTGGCGGTGCCCCTGGAACTCCCCGACGACGAAGAGCCGAGCAGCCTCTCGTCGCGCAACGAGGCCCCAGCGCCCGTCAAGCCGATCCCGCGCAAAGACCCGCTATTCTTTTAACCCTCCTGCTAATTCATCAACATGCCCGCCCCCGCTCAGCCGCTCCTTGCGCTGTACACCTGCGCTGCGTTTCCCGACCTGTACGAAGACGATCTTCGACTGGCTTCCGCCTTCGCCGCCGTCGGACTTTCGACGCGCCCGCAGCTCTGGGACCAGCCCGAGCCGCCCGCCCCAGCGCCGCGCGCTGACTTTGGCCTTTTGCGCTCGACCTGGGACTACTATCTGCGCCTGCCCGAGTTTGACGCCTTCCTGACCGCGCACGAGACCTCGGGGCGAGCGCTGCTAAACCCCGTGCCGCTCCTGCGCTGGAACCTCGACAAGCGCTACCTTTTGGATCTGCAGGGGGCCGGTGTGCCGATCGTGCCGACCACCTATCGCACGACGCTGGACCCCGCCGAGCTACCCGCGCTGTGGCAGCAGCATGGCGAGCTAGTGGTCAAGCCCACGATCTCGGCCGGAAGCTGGCGCACGCTGCGCCTGCCCGTCGGAACCCTGCCGCCGCAGGGCCCGCCCGAACGCACGCGCGGCGCAACCCCGGGCAGCCCCAGCCCCGAGCCGAGCGGCTACCTGATCCAGCCCTACCTGCCGCAGATCGAAGACGGCGAGTGGTCGCTGGTCTTCTTCGGCGGCGAGTACAGCCACGCCGTGCGCAAGCGCCCCAAGCCCGGCGACTTCCGCGTGCAGGAACACTACGGCGGCCACACCGTCGCAGAGCAGCCGCCAGCCCACCTGTTAGCACAGGCCACAGAAGCACTACACGCTGTCTGTCGCATCCCGGGGGCGGCCAGTCCGACTGTCCCTTGTTATGCAAGAGTAGACGGCGTCTGCGATAACGAACGCTTTCTGCTGATGGAGCTGGAGCTCATCGAGCCCGCCCTCTACTTCCGCTACACCGAGGGCGGAGAGGCTCGCCTGGCGCGGGCCGTGGCCCAAGCTCTAGCGCTCTAAGCGTCGTGCTCAGCCGGCGCGCTCAGCCGGCGCGCTGCCGCTCTTGCGTCCGGTGGTCAGCTTGACCCGCACCTCGCGCAGGACGCGGCGATTTAGGCTCGCCTCGTGCTGTTCGATGAAGGCGATAAGCGCTGCCGGATCATGCGGAATCAGCTCGCGCAGCGCCCACGACAGCGCCTTGACCACGAACTCATCGCCATCGCCGACCAGCCCGCGGCAGACCTGCAGCGTGCGCGCGACATCGCCGCGTCCCCCGCGCGAGCGCATGTTCAAGGCAACGGTACAGACCAAGGCCAGGCGCCGCACGAAGCGATCCGGCGAGCGCGCCCACAGCAGCACGCGAGCATCACTGAGCTGACCGCGCCGCCACGCCGGCCCCGCCACCGAGGCCGCAAAGCTATCGACCGAGGCCCAGTTATCGAGGCCGGCCCGCAGTCCCTCGATGTCGTCTTCAGTCAGCGCCTGCGCTGCCGCCTTGTGCCGCTCAAGAAGCTCATAGGCCACCTGGCGACCTTCCATCGTGCCGTCGGCAATCAGTGCACGGCAGATCGAAAGCACCTCGGCCGAAGGCGCGCTCTTGTGGCTCTGCGCCAGCTCTTTGGCCACCTCGCGCAGGGCCGGCACCGGCACGCCCAACACCTGCATCGCCGTCGGGAAATAGGTCACAGCGTGCTCTTGTCGCTGCACATCTTGGTGGGGCGCAAGCTGCGCTCGCACCTGCTTTACAGTCGCGGCGGTCGCCGGAGCAGAGCGGGACATGGGGACACGCACTCGATCCTTGCCGTCGCAGAGAAGGACGAGATCAGAGCGCAAGCACGGCAAGCAGACTCAGCTTTGGCCTCGGGAAGCAGCGACGCAAAAGCGCTGTTCCGCGACGAAAAAAGCATATAGTCGCGCCTCCAGTACACCCAATAAGGAGGAGTTCATGTTGAAAAAGCTCGGTATCACCTTGGCCATCGCCATCGGACTAGTTATCGCCGTCGTCAGCACGCGCCCCGACACATTCAAGGTCGAGCGCAGCGCCACGATCGACGCCCCTGCCGACGTGGTCTATGGCCTGGTCGCAGACTTTCACGGCTGGGCCGGCTGGTCGCCGTGGGACGCTCTCGACCCCGCAATGAGCAAGACCTACGAGGGCAGCGGCAAAGGCGCGACCTATTTTTGGAGCGGCAACAAGCAGGTCGGCGAAGGCCGCATGACCATCGTCGATGCCAAGCCCAATGAGCAGCTCGACATCAAGCTGGAATTCATCAAGCCCTTTGAAACCACCAATCAGACCCAGTTCACCTTCCAGGCCGCCGGCGACAAGACCACCGTCACCTGGACGATGAGCGGCGCCGCCAACTTCATGTCCAAGGCCATGACCCTGGTCAAGAGCATGGACGAGATGGTCGGCCCCGACTTTGAAAAGGGCCTGGCCAAGCTCAAGGTTGGCGCCGAAGCCGAAAATCAGAAGCGCCTCGCCGCTGCCAAGGCCGCCGCCGAAGCCGCACGCCTCGCCGCCGAAGAAGCCGCCAAGAAGGCCGCCGAAGCCGCCGCTGCTGCTGCCGCCGCTGCTCCGCCCGCGCCCGCTGCCCCCGCCGCTGCCCCTGCAAAGAAGTAGTCCGCCCCGCCGATAAAGCGCGAAAAAACGTCGCCCGCAGGTGGCGTTACCGCGCCCCGCTGACTGCCCCCCTCCTGCCTCTGCATATCGAGACAGCTCTATCGATTCCCACTCAGGGTCCCACTCAGGGTCCCACTCAGGGTCCCATTCTGGTGCCTTGTGATTTCGCGCAATAATTTCCGAAATTTTGATACTTGACTTCCGAGCATGTGCGCATATGTTTCTCAGTATGGAATCTATCAACCACATCCTTGAGACTATTCGCCCTAACCGCAGCGCCCTTTTTGGCTTTTTCAGCATGATGCCAAAGGGTGGCGATCTTCATCACCATTACTCTGGCTCGATTTATGCGGAAAGCTACATCGACTACGTATTTTATAAAGATTACTATATCAACGAGGAAACCTTAGAGATCGCAAAGGACATCTCCGGCATTCCTGACAATGCGAAATCAGACTGGAAACTGCTTAGCAAAATACCCATTAAAGATCGAGACAAAGTTAAGCTCAAATTGTTACGCCAGTGGTCCACCAAAGATTTCGTCAAAGGGGAGCGCTCGTCAGACGAGCATTTCTTTTCTACCTTCCCGGGATTCAACATTGCCAGCAAGGAGAACTTTGCCGAGGGACTGCGTGAACTAAAAGCTCGCGCCGTCAACCAGCGACTCTCCTATCTGGAGACTATTTTTATATCTGCCAACACCAAAGACATCAATCTCCCCAACGAAGCTGAGCTTGATGCAAAATTTCTTGGTTATCAAAAACAAAAAAATGAAGTGGCTCTCTTCAGCGAGCTCGAAGCGATTTTTTCTAGCCAGAGCGCGGCTCTCAAAAAAATTGCCGACAGCCACACCAAGCTTGTCGAGCAGTGCCACACCGAGAGCCAGGTGGAGAGCGGTACGGGGGAAGAGCCTGGGCCCGAGGAGGTCTTTGTCCTGCGCTTCCAGAACTACGTTGCACGCTACAAACAGCCGGTAGATGTCTTTATTGACCTGTGTGTCTGCTTTTATTCCTGTGATTCTTCCCGCTTGATCTCTGGCGTGAACATTGTCGGTGCAGAAAACTCCGAAGTGGCAATGCGCGACTATTGGCTTCACACTATGTATTTCAAATTTCTTGAAGGGAAATTCCCCCGGGTGCGATATGCCATTCACGCGGGAGAGCTCGTAGGTGGCATGGTACAACCCGAGAAACTTGGCACACATATCAAGCAGAGTTTAGTCCTGGAAAATCTGCGGCGAATCGGCCATGCCGTAGATATTATCTACGATCGCGATTTCAGCGATACCATTGAGAAAATTCAAAAAAAGAACCTGGCCATCGAAATCAACCTAACCAGCAATGAATTTATCTTGGGAGTGGCTAACGACTTACATCCAGTGGAGATTTACTTCACCAATGGGATTCCGATCGTCATCTGTACCGATGACGAAGGCGTCCTAAGAACCAGCGTCAGCGAGCAATATGTCCTCCTGGCTCACCGCTATAGACTGAGCTATACAGAAATTAGACAGATCGTGCGCAATTCTATTGTCTATTCTCACCTAGAGGACGACACGATCAAACAGCGCTTATTGGCCAAGCTGGATCAGGACTTCGCTGCGTTTGAGCGGGACGTACTTCATCGATTTAAGGTCCTCGTTACACAGCCAACCCCAATTGGCCCCCATGCGCAGCCGGCGGACAGGTCAGACCTCTTGCGCGAACTGCCCGGGGAGGCCGTAGCGGGGCGACTGGAAGCCTCGCTCGCCCCCAGCGGGGGGCTCTCGTCCGGCATCAAGTTCCGCAGCATCAGCACGCTCTATCGCGGCTAGAGGACGCCGTCGGGGCGGCCGGGCGACGGCTCACCGGGACTGGCGCCAAAATGTACGACCCGCGCGCGCGGCGGTTTAGGATCGAGAGCTACATCCGGTCAATCTCCCCGAGGCCCCCATGTGGTTTATCGACTCGCGCAAGCTCAAACTTCCCACCGCCGCCGAAGCACTCCCCGGACGCCGTGAGCGCATGCCCGGTGCCGATGCGTCGGCGCGTCACTTCGTAAACAAAAACCCCATCGTCCCGCCGTTCCCCCCCGGCATCGAGCAAGCCATGTTCGGCATGGGCTGCTTCTGGGGTGCCGAGAAGGGCTTCTGGCTGACCCCCGGCGTGTTCTCGACGGCAGTGGGCTACGCCGCCGGCCTCACCGAAAACCCCACCTACGAAGAAGTCTGCTCCGGCATGACCGGCCACAACGAGGTCGTGCTCGTCGCCTTCGATCCCAAAGCCGTGCCCTACGAGACCCTGCTGCGCGTCTTCTGGGAAGGCCACGATCCAACGGAGGGCATGCGCCAAGGCAACGACGTCGGCACCCAGTATCGCTCCGGTATCTACTGCTTCTCCGCCGCCCAGAAAGCCGCCGCCGAAGCCTCCCAGAAGACCTACGGCAAGCTCCTCGCAAACGGCGGCTACGGCCCCATCACCACCGAGATCCTCGACGCCCCGACCTTCTACTACGCCGAAAAATATCACCAGCAGTACCTCGCCAAAAACCCCGACGGCTACTGCGGCCACGGCGGCACCGGCATCTCCTGCCCCATCGGCCTCCCCCCCACCAAACGCCCCTAAACCCCCCCCATCAGCCCAGTAAGGCTGGGGCCGCAGCGGATCTCGTTTTTTCGGCGCCCCGACGAAAAAATGAGGCCGCGTCCGCGGGGGCCCCAGCCGTGCAGCAAGCCCACGTCAAGCGCACTCACAGCCCATATGCATCACCGACTAGCGCGCCTCGCTCTGAAAAATCGCCGGCACATACTTCACCTCCGCAGAATTCTTCACGACGAGCTCCATGTGAACCACCCGCGAAGCCCGCTTATCGATCGTGTCCCGCCAAAGCTCGTTCTGGCGAAAGTACTTCCCCTCCCGCTGCAGAAACGCATGCTCACGCTCGCAGACGTGATAGCTGTGCGGCAGCTGAGCATCAACGCGCAGCTCCCCTTCTAGACACTTGGCCGACAGCCACAAACGGATCTGGAAGGTGTGCGGTGTGCCGTTTTTGATCTGCAGATCGCGATAGTTGTAAAAAACCGTCGCGCCGCTTCCGAAGGGCAGCACGCGTCCCTCATCAGGAAACGGATCGAAGCTGTGGTGATGCCGCTCAACGACGGTGAGCGGGCTATGCAAAGCCAGCCAGTAAAGCAGGTTCGAGATCTGACAGATCCCCCCGCCGATGCCCGCCCGCGCCTCACCCAGCGACAGCTCCATCCCCGGCAGGTAGCCCTTGCGCCGCGTCGGCAGACCCACGCGCTGACACTTTTGCACGCCGTGCAAAAGTCCGACGCTCAGCGATGCTGACCTAGTGCCCCTTGCGCAGCCGCTCGCCGACGCGCGCCTTGTAATACTTCGAGGGCAGCTCGTGCCCCACCCAGATCGCGACGCGCTCGCTGGTATCGACCAGGGCTTCCAGATCGATGCCCGTTTCGATGCCCATGCCGTGCAACATGTAGACGACGTCTTCCGTCGCCGCGTTGCCGCTAGCCCCCGGGGCATAGGGACAGCCGCCCAGGCCACCCAGCGCGCTATCGACGGTGGTGATGCCCAGGCTGACCCCCACCAGGATGTTGGCCAGCGCCGTGCCGCGCGTGTCGTGAAAGTGCAGCGCCAGCTCTTCGCTGGGGCAAAAGGCAAGCAGGCGACGCAGCACATGATCGACCTGCACCGGCGTCGCCACGCCGATCGTATCGCCCAGCGAGATCTGATACACGCCCAGCGCCCGCAGCTTACGCACCAGATCTTCGACCCGCTCGACGTCGACCGCGCCCTCGTAGGGACAGCCGTACACCGTCGAGACATAGGCGCGCACCCGCACCCCCGCCTCGCGCGCCGGCCCCACCACTTCGCCGAACGCCTGCAGCGTCTCTTCGATCGTCTTGTTGACGTTCTTCTTGTTGTGCGTCTCGGAGGCCGACAGGAACACCGCCACCTCGCGCATGCCCGCCTGCACCGCCGCATCCATGCCGCGCCGATTCGGTACCAGGCACGAGTAGTGCACCCCCGGTCGCCGCACCACCCCGCGCGCCACATCGCTGGCATCCGAAAGCTGCGGGATCCACTTGGGATTCACGAAGCTCGTGATCTCGATGTGGGAAAGCCCAGTCGCCGACAAGCTGTCGATCATCGCGATCTTGTCGCCGGTCGGCACCATGCGCCCCTCGTTCTGCAAGCCATCGCGCGGACCGACTTCGTAGATCGTCACATGCGACGGCAGCGTGCGAAACAGGCTCTCTGGCAGATGCGGGCTCGACATCGGGCTCTCAGCAGGGCAAGGGTTGTGCGACGCGCATTTTCAAGTCTACTCCGACCGCGACCAAAAACAGATCGCCGGCCCCCTACTTCCCAGCAATCGTCATGCGGCTGACGCGCACGGTCGGGGTCATGGTCGATGAGCGGCGGTCGAGGTCGTTGCCGACGGCGTCGATGTTCTTGAGCAGGTCGTCGAAGTTGGCCGAGATGGTCACTTCTGAGACCGGCTGGCCCAGCTTGCCATCGACGATTAGGAAGCCGCCGGCGCCGCGCGAAAAGTCGCCGGTGATGGGGTTGAAGCCAAAGCCCATCATCTCGGTGACGTAGAGGCCACGCGGCACAGCAGCGACGATTTCGCTCCCGCTCTGCGTCCCGGGTTCGAGGATGAAGTTGCTGGTGGTGACGTGCGGAGAGCCGGCGCCGCTGCGACCGGCGCAGCCGTTGCTCTTGCGACCGAGCTTGCGCGCCGAGTAGGTGTCGAGGAGATAGGTCAGGAGCACGCCATCGCGCACCACCTGATTACGCCGCGCCGGCAGGCCTTCGGCATCAAACAGCCGCGAGCCGGGCAGGCGATCAATGAGTGGATCATCGACGACGTTGAAGAGCGGCGAAGCGATGAGCGTCCCTTCGCGACCGCACAGGTAGCTGCCCTTGCGATAGATGGCGCCGCCCGAGATCACCCCGGCGAGCGTCCGCAGGAGCGTCCGCGAGAGCTCCGGATCGAAGACCACGGGCAGCTCGCAGGTGGTGATCTTTTCGGCCCCCAGGCGACGCAGCGCGCGGGCTCCGGCTTCGCGACCGACCGCCTCGGGAGCGATGAGCTGCGATCGAAAGCGACCGCCGCTCCAGTACGAGCCACTGCGCTTCTTGCCGCCTGTGTCGTCGCACAGCACCTCGACCGACATCGACTGGTAGGTGCCGCGGCTGCTGCCCACAAACAGGATGCCGCCCGCATCGCCGCAAGCGAACGAGCCGACGCCGATGGTGCGCCCGTAGTTACTGCCATGGCCCGCCCGCAGCTTTTCGGAGACCGACAGCGCGGCGGCCTCGCACTCTTTGGCGATCTGCAGCGCGCCGGCGGCATCGATAGTCATCGTGCTGTCGTCCCACAGGTGCAGCTCGCGCGGGGCATCGGCGGGGACCACTAGCTCGTCGCGACCGGGCAGCTCGTTTAGCGGATCGGGCTCAGCCAGGCGACACAGCGACACCGCGTTCCCCACGAACTGCGTAAGCCCCGCCTCACTGAAGTCCGAGGTGTAGGTCAGCGAGGAGCGATGATCTTTGAACACGCGCAGCGCGACGTGCTTGCTCTGCGCTTCGTGGACTAGCTCGGCCTCGCCGGCCCGCACGCGCACCGACAGCTCGCTGCCGCGGTTCACCACCACTTCAGCCGACTGCCCCCCGGCCCGCAGCACCATATCGACCAGGCGCAGGGAGAGCTCGCGCACCGCGGCTTCCGCTGGCTGTCCCGAGCCCGCTTCCAGCGCCGGGGTCGCAACCAAGGGGGAGGAGGCCGCAGGCGACGTCGCCCCAGCCAAGGACACAGGAAGCGCGCTCATGCTTTGGTTCCTCCGACGGTAATCGCCGCGATCTTGACCGTCGGCGTGCCGATGCCGACCGGCACCGACTGACCTTCTTTGCCGCAGGTCCAGCTGCCATCTGACAGCGCAAAGTCATGGCCGACCGCCGTCACCTTGGTCAGCACATCCGGCCCATTGCCGATCAGCTGCACGCCCTTTAGCGGCGCGGTCAGCCGGCCGTCTTCGATGAGGTAGCTCTCGGTCAGCGAGAAGACAAAGTCGCCGCTCTGGATATCGACCTGACCACCCGAGAAGCGGCGAGCGTACACGCCGCGCTTAACCGAGCGCAGGATGTCCTGCGGATCGTCGCGGCCGGCTAGAAGATAAGTGTTGGTCATGCGCGGCATCGGCGAGACGCGGAACGACTCGCGACGCCCGTTGCCGGTGGGCTTCACGCCGGTCAGTCGCGCCGACAGCGAGTCCTGCATGTAGGCGCGCAGCACGCCGTCTTCGATCAGCACGCTGCGCCCCGACACCTCGCCTTCGTCGTCGACGTTGATCGATCCGCGGCTGTGCGGCAGCGTGCCGTCATCGACAACCGTGCACAGCGACGAAGCCACTGGCTGGCCGATGCGGTCAGCGTAGTTCGAGGTCTTCTTGCGGTTGAAGTCAGCTTCCAGCCCGTGCCCCACCGCTTCGTGCAAAAGAATTCCCGAATCGCCGGCCGCCAGCACGACTTCCATTTCTCCCGCCGGGGCCTCGCGCGCATCGAGCATCGCCAAGGCCACGCGCACCGCTTCCTTGGCGTGGGCTTCCGGCGAGTGATCGGCGAAGTAGGACAGGCCCAAGCGACCGCCGCCGCTGCTCGATCCGCTCTGGCGCTTGCCGCCCTCGCCCGGCTGCTCGGCGACCACCGAGACCCCAAAGCGCAGGAGCGGCTGCACATCGCGATAGGCGCGGCCGTCGGCGGTGTACAGGCGGATCTCGCGCCACTCCTCACCCAGGCTGCAGCTGACCTTGACGATGCGCGAGTCTTCAGCCCGAGCGACGCGATCGGCGCGGCGCAAAAGATCAAGCTTGTCCTCGGGCGGAGCCGCCAGGCTGGGCGTCGGCACGTCGTAGTAGGCAGGCAGCCGCGGCCAAGTGATGCCCTGGGGACCCACCCCGCCACCGCGCGCCGCGATCTGGGCAGCCGTGCGGGCGGCGTGCTGCATCGCCTCTTCCGTCAGGTCTTCGGTGTAGGCGTAGCCGGTGGCCTCGCCGCGCAGCACGCGCACGCCCAGGCCCAGGGTCACACCGCGGCTCGTCGTCTTGACCTTCTCTTCTTCGTAGGCGTAGCTGGCGTTGTCGCTGTACTCGAAGAACAGATCGGCGTTATCGCCGCCACTTGAGAGCGCCGTCGCGAGCAGTCGCCGCGCCACCTCATCGCTGATGTGACTAAGCGGAGTAGTCCCTCCCGGAGGCCAGGCGGAGCTGGCGGAGCCCGCATCCCTGGCTACGTCGACTTGAGCAGCATCTTGCATGAGCGACAGTGTTACGCGGCGGGGCCAGCCCAGACAAGCCAGGAAACGGCGCCCGGCCGGCCAAGCCCCCGCCGAACCGCCAGAAATCGCCAGGCATGCGACGAAAACCCCAGGCTGGACGCCGACCTAGCTCGCTTAGTGTAAAGTGACACTTTACACTTGTCGCTCCCGGCCTTAGGCTAAGTGACATGAACTCGCCAGCCAGCCAGCCCAGCCCAGAAAGCCCCCGCTCTCCCCGCAGCGAGAGCGTCTCTAGCCCGGTCCTGATCAGCGATGCGGCCCCACCCGTGACCGCTGGGTGGCGGCGCGATCTGCAGGCGGTCGTCGATGGCCTGCGCGGCGTGACGGCCCCCACCTATCGCCTACGGCAGCCGCGAAGAAGCGATCGAAAGACCGCGGCCAAGCCCGTGGTCAGCGCGGCGACCACACGCGAAGCGATGGCGATGCTCAAGCCGCGACCGCTCATCGTGAGCCGCATCGTGCGCGAGACGCCGGAGGCAGTGACGATCTGGCTTGGCGACCCGAACGGGGCGGCGATTTCCTTTGCCGCCGGCCAGTTCCTGACCCTGCTGCTATCGCCCCCCGGGGCCGAGGGCGTGACGCTGCGTCGCGCCTATTCGATCTGCACGCCACCGCTCGATGCCGCCGGCCAACCTAGCCGAGAGCTGGCCATCACCTGCAAGCGCGTGCCCGGCGGCCTGGTGTCGGGCTACCTCAACGACGAGCTACGCGAGGGAGCGCAGCTTTCGGCGCTGGGACCCTCGGGGAACTTCACGCCAGAGCCGCGGGCCGAGCGGGCGCGACACCTGGTGCTGATCGGCGGGGGCAGTGGCATCACGCCGCTCATGTCGATCGTGCGCAGCGTGCTGCAGAGCGAGCCGCAGTCGCGCATCACGCTGCTTTACGGCAACCGGCGACTGAACGATGTCATCTTTGCCCAGCCGCTGGCCGACCTGGCCGCCGCGCACCCCGACCGCCTGCGACTACGCCACGTGTTAAGTGAACCCGATGCCGGCTGGAGTGGTGGGGTCGGACTGCTCGATCGCCGCACGCTGAGCACTGAGCTATCGACGCTGGCCTGCCTGCCAACGGCTGAGCACGCCGGTGAGCCGCCCCCGGGTGTGCTGCCCCGCGAGTATTTTCTGTGCGGCCCCACGCCGATGATGGAAGCGGCGCGTCAGGTGCTGACTGCCGCGGGTGTGCCGACGACGGGAATTTGGGAAGAGCGCTTCGCCTCGCTGCACGATGCAGCAGGGACGCAGGCCCCGGCCACCGGCAAGGTCGCGCTGCAGCTTTCGCTGCGCCGCCTGGGCGCTGGGGGGGGCGAGCCGGCCCAGACCGTCGCGGCCGTGGTCCAGCCGGGGCAGTCGCTGCTGGAAGCGGGGCTTTCAGCCGGGGTCGAGCTGCCGTTTTCCTGCGCCATGGGCGGCTGCGGGGCCTGCAAGGGCAAGCTGCAGTCGGGCCAAGTGCATATGCCCGAGCCCAACTGTCTAACCCCCGCTGAGCGCGAGGCCGGCTACGTCCTGCCGTGCATCGCCAAGCCCTGCGGCGACGTCGCGGTGACCATCGAGCGCTAGTCGGCGATGACCAAGAAGAGCAAAAAATCGCCACGGCGCCCGGCCGCCCGGCCAAGTGCCAGCCCAGCAGCCGATGCAAACGATTTGCATTTGGTGCGGCTGCGCATGAAGGACCTCTGCGACGCCACCGGCCTGGGTCGCCAGGCTATCCACTTCTACATTCGCGAGGGCCTACTCAGCGAAGGCAAGAAGACCGGGCGCAACATGGCGTACTACACCGAGGCGCACATCGAGCGCCTACGCCTGATCCGCCGCCTGCAGGACGAGCAGTTCCTACCGCTCAAGGCGATCCGCGCCGTGCTATCGGCCTACGACGATGACGAGGGTGCGGGCCTGAGCGCCGATGAGCAGGTCTTCAGTCCGGCGCAGCAGCGCTTCCTGTCGGCAGTGCGCCAGCGCTTGCAGGGCAGCCTGGGGAGCGCCACGCCCGAGCTGACGACGCCGCTCGGCCCGCTTTTGGCTCGTCTCGATCTGGACTCGCGCGATCTGTCCGAGCTCGTCGAGCTGGGCCTTTTGGTGGTGCGCCCCCCTGCGGGAAGTCCGGCCAAGGCGGGAGCGGGGGGCAAGAGCCGGCTGCTCAGTCCCGATGCGCAGGTGCGACAAGACGACGTCTGGCTGCTGGAGCTACTGTCCGGCCTGCGCCGCCTGGGCCTGTCGCGTGAGCTGGGCTTTCTGCCCGCCGATCTAACGGTGGTGGATGACGCCGTATCGGCCCTGTTCAAGAAAGAAACCCGGCTCTTGCGACAGCGCCTGGCGCATCTTGATGCCGAGGTCGCAGCGACGCTGGTCGAACACGCACTGCCGATGATGAACCAGCTTCTGGTGCGCTTGCACGAAGCCAAGATTCGCAACTTTCTGGCTGCGCTGTGACCGCAGCCCACACCCGAGTAGTCCTGGAGGATGTCATGGAAACCAGCTCTCCTTTCTCCCGCCCGCCGCAGGCCGCTGCTCCTAGCCGCTTGGCCAAGCTGACTTCGCTTCTGCCAGCCCGCATGCGCGAGCGCGTCGATCCTTATCTGGAGGCGCTGGAGCTACTCGCCGAGATTCGCTCACCGCAGGTGCTGCGATCGCTGGGACCATCGGGGCTGCGCGGTCTTCTGCTGAAGCGCGGCAAGCAGGGCGTGCCGACGCAGATCCTGGCCCATCACCGCGCTCACTTTGACTGGGGCTATCCCGAAGATCAGCCCGAGATGCACGACCTGTTCGTGCGCGCCAAGCAGGGTCAGTGGGACGGTGACAGCCTGCCCTGGCACATCAGCGTCGATCCTGAAAATCCGGAAGTGCCGCTCTTGCCGCGCGACTTCCTAGCGATGGATCTGCTGAAGGAATGGGGCTATGCGCTAAACCCCAAAGAAGAGCGCCTGATGATCCACAGCGTGGTGTCGTGGATGCTGTCGCAGTTCCTGCATGGCGAACAGGGCGCGCTGTTTGCGGCGGCGCAGGTGACCGAAGCGGTGCAGTTCTTCGACGGCAAGCTCTACGGATCGACGCAGGTCATGGACGAAGGCCGGCACGTCGAGGTGTTCTCGCGCTACCTCGATAGCAAGCTCGGCAAGCTCTATCACATCAACGACAACCTGTTCGTGATCATCGATGCGCTGATGTCGGATGGACGCTGGGACATGAAGTTCCTGGGCATGCAGATCATGGTCGAAGGGCTGGCGCTGGGTGCATTCGGCACGCTGTATCGCCTGACCTCCGAGCCGCTGCTGCGCGAGCTCTTGCGGATGGTGATCCTCGACGAGGCGCGCCATGTTCACTACGGTGTCTTGGCGCTGCGTGAGCACATCACCAAGCAGCTAAGCCAGAAAGAGCGCGAGGAGCGCGAGGACTGGGCGTTTGAAGTCGCGCTGCTCATGCGCAATCGCTTCATGGCCTATGAGGTCTACGACGAGTGGTTCGCCGGTCGCATGCCGCGCGCGACCTGGCGCATGTTCATCGATCGCTCGCCCAGCATGCGCGAATTTCGGCACGTCATGTTCAACCGCCTGATGCCCAACCTGCGCGAGATCGGCCTGCTATCGGATCGCATCCGCCCGCGTTATGCTCAGGCCGGGCTGCTGCACTACTCCGAGGGAGCGGCGGCCAATCAGCTCACCGCCAAGGACGTGATCCGCGATCTCAACACGCCGCTCGTGCTGCCGAACTAGCGACGCAAAAGCGGCAAGGGTTCGCGCTGGGCGAGCCAGGCCGCAGGAGGCGGCGATCCAGCCCCCGCGACGATAGCGCCGACCATGGCACAGGTGGTGTCGACGTCGCCTTGGCCGGTCGCGGTCTCCCAGAAGGCGTGCTGAAACGAATCCAGCGCGCGCGCTGCACTAAACAGCACAAACGGCACGGTATCGCGGCACAGCACATCCGAGCCATTGCCCAGCTCGCGCACCGCAGCGTCGATGGACTGGGTCGCCGGGAGCGCAGCGGCGGTCTCGATGCGAGCGCGCACGTCGGAGGGAGGCGTGTACTCAAGGACGTGCCGAAACAGCAGGCGCGGATCGCGCAGCGCCGACCGGCTACGCAGAGCCCAGCCAGTGGCCAGCGCCATCGCTACCGCACCGGCCTGCGCTTCGTCGTTAAAGTGCGTCGGCAAGGCCGAGCGCTTGGCTTCGCTCACGATGCGCTCCGGATCATCGGCGAAGTAAGCGCCAATCGGGGCGACGCGCATGGCGCTGCCGTTGCCCATCGAGCCGGTACCGCCAAACGGAGCCCGCGACACCTCGCGCCAGGGCTCCCCCTTTGCGATGGAAAGAAGGATGCCATGCGCCGTACGGCCATAACCGCGCCAGGGCTCGGCGGTGTAGCTGGCGCCGAAGGCCTGGGCCAGCCGATCCTCGTCGATTGTTCCGCAGCTCTGCAGCACGCCCACGATCTCAAGCGCCATCGCCGTGTCATCGGTGTATCGGTGGACACCGACCGGGATTTGGCGATGTAGCAGCGCCAGGGGCTGACGGATATACCCCTCGCCCAGTGCCGAGCCCAGCGCATCGCCGACGCTTAGGCCATCAAGCACTTCGCGCACCGCCCCCATGCGCTGCTCATGATCGGGTGGCAGAGCTTCCTTCATCTGATCAGTATCGGTGCCGTCTGGCGGGCGATGCAAGCGGTGGTTGGCGGCGGCAGGCTGCGCTCCAGGACTCTCCCTGGGGCCGACAGGATTGCTGTCGAAGAGGCTCGCCCGGCCGGGACCCAATCTGGCTCATCCGGCGGCGCAGCGACGACCCGGGGCCACAACTACAGCCCGCGGGAAACCTCACAGCACCGCGGGTTCCCCGTTACAATGAAGGAGGCACGATGTCGTCCTGGCAAGTAATCGGCAAGCAGCGCTACCGCGTGGAACAGGACGTCGTCTACTGGGAGATCGCGGGCGAAGTCACCGCTGCCGATGTGCATGCAGTCAGCGATGTTGTGGTTGCAGTCCATCGCCAGCACGGCATCGCCTACGTCATCTGTGATGCCACTCGCCCGACTGAGTTCTCGCCCGATGCGCGGCTGGCGATGCGTCAGCGCCACGAGTCAGGCAGCGCCGTCGTGGCCCCCTCGGTCGTCGTGGGGGGCAGTGCCGTCCATCGCTTGCTGCTGACGCTGGTGGTACGCGCCATCGGGCTGCTCGGCCGCAAGCCTCCCCTCGTCGAGTTTGTGGCCACGCTGGGCGCGGCGGAGCAGTGGCTGCAGCAGCAGCGCGAGGGGCGCGGCCACCGCCAGTCCCCAGGCGCGCCGTCCTAGGCTTTGAAGGCGCTAGCGTCGGGCAGGCCGCTGCCTGCGAGATCGGCGCCCATGGCAGTGAGGACGCCGCTGAAGATGTCGGCTTCGTTGCTGGTCTGCTTGCCGGGCTGCGGTGCGCCGGTGCGGGCATCGAAGCCATAGGCCAAGGTGGTGCTGGGATCGACGCCGCCCAAGACGGTGTTGCCCTTAACCATCGGCGAGATCAGCAGGAAGCCGTTGTTCAGATCGTGGCCGCTGCCAAACACCGTCGCGCTGTCGGGGCGCGGGCGGGTGCGACCGAAGTCGGTGGCGACATAGATCATCGTGCGATCCCACAGCGTCTCGCCGGTGCCGGTATCGAACGGCTCGGACTTGAGCAGGCCGATGAGCTTGTCGACGACGCCGAGGATGCGCTGCCACATAAAAGCCTGCGAGCCGCGGTGATCCTGATGGCTGAAGTCAAAAGCGAGCGGCGGGTTGAAGAGGCCCGCGCTGCCGCCGAGCTTGACGTTGAAGTCGGGACCGATGGTGACCGCGGCCGAGACGCGATACTTAAGGAGCAGAAAGGCCAGCGCTGCCTGCCCCTGATAGGGATCGTTGAAGAAGTCAGGGAACACTGCGCGCACCTTGGCCCCGTCGGGAGACGAGCCCAGGCCGTACTGCGACAGCGGAATCTGCGGTAGCTCGGGCAGGACGTTTAGGCGGGTGATGAGATCCTGCTGTTCGAGCCCCAGCGCCGATTCGCGCTGCGTGCGCCAGCGCGTCAGGGTCTTGGAATTCGCGAAGGTGCGACCAAAGACGCTGCTGCTATCCAGCTCGTTGCGCGCGGCGCGGGCGAGTGCGATGACATCAGCCGGTGGGGCGCCGACAATACCACGCTGCCCGTCGAGACCCAGCGGCCACAGGCTGGGGTTGGTCACGGTCTCGGCGTAGACCGACGGTGGCAGCGAGGCGTCGGTGCCGCGCTCGCCATAGCCGCCGGTCGCCATGTTGACGTTGGGCAGCGGCATGCCCTGACCCCACTGCAGCGCCACGCACTCTTGCAGCGTGCGACCCTTCCAGGCGGCGTTGCCGGTGATCGATCGCTTCTGCGCGATGGTGTGATTGACCGAGGTGCCGATGCAGGTGGCGACCAGCATGTCGTCCTTGTAGGCCTGGATGAACTTGAGCTGGTCCTGATTGGTGGCGGTGTTGACGGGAATGGCGATGCTGCCGAGCTTGCTGGCGGAATAGGTGACGGCGCGCAGCGGACTGCCGACGGTCGATAACACCGACGCATCAGGGAAGGTGTTGAACTTGGCCGCGTTGGCCCCGGCCTCGGTCGCTCGCACCGCGAGGAAGCTGTCGATGATGCTGGCCCCGCCCGTCGCGCCCACGACGATCAGGAACTTGGGCTTGGTGGTGAGCTCACTTCGGCGACCGCCCATCGCCTCTAGCTGCTCGGGGCTCTGCTGCGCCTGCCGACAGCCAAAGAGGAAGGGTGAGAGTGAGCTGGATCCCGCCGCCGCCAGCGACAGGGCCTTGAGGACTTCGCGTCGAGAGAGTCGTCCGTTGCTTTTAAGCGACATGCCCAGCCCCTAGTAAAAGATCGCTTCTGGAGAAGACAGGACGGCGAAGCAGACCGACTGCATCCAGGCCCGCGCCGGGTTGCCATTGCCGGTGGCTTCGATGTCGCGCGCCAGCTGCACGTAGCGGCTCAGCTCGGCGTCGCTGGGTTCGCGCAAGAGCGCTCGCTGCACCAGCCGCGTGATGGCGGCGCGTACTTCTTCGCCATCGGGGTTTTGCAGCTTGCTGCCGGCGAGCGGCAGACCCGTAAAGATCGGCGCCGCGGCAGGGTTCGCCAGATCCAGATCGGCGCGCTTGCTGCAGGCCGCCCACATGACGCGATCGACCACCAGCGGCGTCGTCGCCGAGGTGATACCCGAGGCTTCGTAAAGGCCAGCGCCGTAGGGCTCCACGCCACCGAGCGCGACGTTGTGGACAACCGTCGTGCAGGCATAGAGGCCCAGCTCTTTGCAGACCTCGGCCGCGGGCAGCTCTAGGGCTTGCGCGACGTCGGCGTTGAGGCGCTCGGGACCTTTGAAGCGCAGGTTGCCGCGCGCGGAAGCGGCGACTGGCTGCGGCTCGGTATTGGCGGGATTGCTAGAGCACGAGGCCGACCAGAAGCCCAGTGCCGCGACGAGGAGAGCGTGGCTATGGCGCACCGTAGGCCTCCGTCTTGACGATGTCGTGCAGCAGCTTTTGCACGCGATACTGATGCGTCGTCTTGAAGCGCTGCCAGGTGGCGACGAACTCGGCGTTTTCGTCGGACTGTGGCTCGTGCCCAATGAGCAGCTTCCAGTAGTCCTTGGTGGTCGAGACCGCGAAGGCATCACTGTTGGCCCCGACGCTGGCCCACTCGCGCAGGTTGGCGACGGGCTGACCGAACAGCACACCGCGCTCTGGCGTCTGGGTGATACGCGGTGCGGTGGTCGAGAAAAACGTCTCTAGCCGATTCGGCACATAGCGGAACTGCGTCGCCGGAGCCGAGACGCCGTTGTAGTTGCGATAGGGATAGGTCAGCGGATCGAGCGTGGCGTGGCAGGCGGCGCAGGCGGTGGCGGTAACGCCCTTGGCGTCGTAGTCCTGCGGCTCGTTGGCGACGCTGAACAGGCCTTCCTGCTTGGCGATATCCAGCCCCAGATAGGCGCGATACATCTGCGATGCGGCGTTGCGCGGCAGGGCGGTGAACATCACGAAATAGCCCAGCGTCCACGAGGTCGTCATGTTGCCGGCGCGGTGCGCCTGGTCGACAAACTGCGTGGCCAGGCTCGTGACCTTGCTGTAGCGCGTCGGGTTGACATCGCGGCGCACGAAGTAGTCGGCGGTCAGCACCTCGCGCGCATCGTGATCGTCGGTCTGCGAGTAGGCGAACAGCGAGTAGTCGTCGTAATAGTCGGCGAACTCGACGCCGCCTTTGTCTTCGCCGGCCTTGAGCGATCCGACGGGACGAACCTTGGGGTGGGCGACCTTCCACAGCTGACCGTTTTTGCCGCGCCAGAATTCGGTGGCGGTGCAGCGATCGATCTCGGCATCGATGAAGGCGCGACGCTGATCATCGCTGCCCAGGTCGGCGAAGGCGCGCACCTGGGGATAGGTCGGCGAGGCGCCGCAGAAGTCGAGCAGCACCTTGCGATAGGCGTAGCGCAGGTCGTAGGTGCAGACGGCGTACTGCGGGTTATCGCTGCCGGTGCAGGCGCTGCTGCCGGGCTTGCTGCTCGGGTCGGCGGGCTGCGTCCCGGCCAGGATCTCGTCGCGATTGCTGACACCATCGCCGTCGGAATCCAGCCCCTCAGCGGCCATCAGCGCAGCCGGCAAAGCCGCTGAAAAGTCGGCATCCGAGAGCGGCCGCGCCATCCCCGGTGCGAGGTTCATCTCCAGCGCCGAACCGAACGCATTGCGCTGCGGCGGCGCGACGTGACACAGCCCGCATGAGGGCTGCCCACCCACACACTGCTGCGCGTTCGGGTAGGTCTGGCAGACGATCTGCGTGGCCGGTGGCTTGGCATCGGCGTCGCTTAAGGTCAGCGCGATCCCCACGGCGATCAGCGACTTGACTGTGTGCTTCTTCACGAGCACCTCCAGGGAGCGATTGTATCGCGACGAGGCTCGCCAAAATCACGCGGCAATTTGGCGAACAAACCCGGCAGTTTCCGTCTGGCCACAGCGCCAGGTGGCACGGATCTAGACAGTGCGGCGACGACGCGCACGCAAGCCGGCGTAGGCACTGACGAGCAGGAATAGCAGCGGGGCAAGGGCAGCGGCCTGGTGGCTGCGCGTGCCGCTGACATCGCAGGCACAGCCGGTCTGCAGTGAGCCATCCGGGGCCATCCCCATGGGGCCGCCGGGGGTCTGGCAGGTGCCTTCGAACGGCACACACTCCAGGCCACTCGGACAGCGGATGTAGGCGCAGGGATCGTCTACACACTTGCCGGCGATGCAGCCTCGCGTGCCTCGGCACTGCACGCCGCTGCAGCTAGGATCGGTCTGGCACTCGCCCGTCGTCGTATCGCAGCGAGCGTTGGCACCGCAGGCGGTGGCGCAGGGGCTGGGCTGACAGCTGCCGCGCACGCAGCGACTGCCGGCCCCACAGGACTGCACGCAGGGGGCGACGCAGGTCGGGCTGGCCGCCGAGCCGTCGGTGTAGCAGTACTGTCCGTCGGGGCAGCTGACGCCGCTGCAGGGGTTGGGCTTGCAGGTCGCACCGGCGCAGATCTCGCCGGGGTTGGGGCAGCCCAGGCTGTAGCAGGTATCGTCGCAAAGAGTCGTGCTGCCGACGTCGCCCCCCCCGGTGATGGTGGTGATGATGCGCTGGAGCTGGGTGAGGAGCGCCTGCTGACTGTCGGCGGGATAGTAGTCGTACGCCGCATCAGGATTGGGCTCGCCACCGGCCTGGGCCATGCGATCGAGGTTGGCCTTCAGCGTCATCGGCAGGTTGCCGCCAAAGCCGACGACAAAGGTGTGCACCGAGGGCGTCTGGTTCTTGGCCGCGGTAATCGCAGCTACGGTCTTAGTCACCAAGTCGCCGCCGCCGCAGATGGTGTTGCGACAGTAGGGATCGCCGTCGGTAACCAGCAGGATGTACTGCGATCGGCTGGCATCTTTGTAGGCGTTCGCAGCGCGCAGCGTATCGATGGCGCTGCAGGTTGGTGTGTCGGGGTCGATGCTAGGTGGCTTGAAGCCGGCCAGGCGGCTGGTGATGTCGAGCTTGGTGCTGTAGGCCGGCTCGACGACGAAGCTACCGGTAGTACAGACGCTGTCGGTGGGAAAGACAGCCAAGCCAATCGGCAGGAGTCCGTCGTACTGATTGAGCAGCGCGGTCACTGCGCCAGACGCGATATCCCAGCGCGAGAGCTCGGTCCCAGTCGCGAAGTTGTTGTCCTGGAGGCGGTACAGCATCGAGCCCGAGCGATCGAGCAAGATGCCCAGGTTCGGGCACTTGGCCGCCGAGGCCGAGCCAGAAGCCAATAGCCCCAGCGACAGCCCAAGCGAGACACCCAACCTACGAGACGGGGTGAAGAACGACATCGCAAGCTCCTAGTCCGGGGGTAGGCGAAGCACAAAAACACCCATGGTGCAGGTTCATCATATCGCGCTCCACCGGCGGCAGGCGGCGGCTGTCTACCCCCCATATTCCGCAGCGGATTTGGTTGCGGATTCAGTCGCGCGCAGGGTGCACGGAGGCGCTTCGTGGACGCCGGATTTGTGAGCCGTCCCACAGACGAGTCCAGGATCGCCGGTCTACGATGAGTGCGTGGCCGATCTGCGAAGCCTGCCTCTTGCCATCCTAGCCAGCGTGTATGTGGCGGGAGTCGGCCTGGCTTGGGCGGATGACGGACCCGGTGCAGCCCGTCCCCCCGTCGCTGCCGAGGGCCCACCGCAGGAGGTCCAGGATCGCCGCGAGAGCAGCCCAGGCAAGCGCCTGCCCAGCGTGTTTGTCACCGAGGTGCTGGCCGAGCGAGCCCCCGTGACCGAGCACTTCACGCTGCAGCACGAAGCGACGCGGACCCTGCCGGGGACGCTGGGCGATCCGCTGCGCGTGCTCTCGCTTTTGCCTGGCGTGGCGGCGCCGCTGCCGGGGCTGCCGATCTATTCGGTGCGCGGCGCCAGTCCCGGCACTAGCGCCTACTACCTCGACGGCATGCGGCTGCCGCAGCTCTTTCACCTGCTGGTCGGCGGCGGCGTCGTGCATGGCGAGCTGGTCGACGAGGTGAACTTCTATCCCAGCGGCTATGACGCTCGCTATGGTCGGGCGGCCGGCGGCATCGTCACCGCCAACACGCGCTCGGCGCGCGGCGACGGCAACCACTTCGAAGGCACGCTGCGCCTGTACGACGTCTCAGGCCTGCTGGAGCTGAAGCTGCCGCGCGGGGTGCGCATCACCGCCTCGGGCCACTACGGCTATCCCGGGCCGATCCTCAAGGCCATCGACAATCGCATCACCCTCGACTACTGGGACTATCAGCTGCGGCTCGACTGGCGCTTCCTAACAGTGCAGGTGCTGGGGGCCAGC
Source organism: uncultured Myxococcales bacterium (assembly GCA_937952145.1). Classification (GTDB taxonomy): domain Bacteria; phylum Myxococcota_A; class Polyangia; order Palsa-1104; family JAEUJZ01; genus JAEUJZ01. Next base: position 9,281 of record CALFYE010000505.1, on the reverse strand, counting down.
GACACGCTAGAGCTATCGACCAGCACGGCCGATGACGAGCCGATCACCATGCAGAGCTCGCGCACCAGCTTCCATCGCTTGCAGGTGCGGCTGCGGGGCAACCAGGGTCCGCTCACCGGCGAGCTGGCCGTGGTCGGGGGGCTGGATGAAGCCGGCGATCGCACCGGGCGCGGCGTGCACAAGATCTTTGCCAATGCGCGCGGTCAGCTGGGCGCGCGCTACGGCTTCTTTCATCTACTGGCTGGCTTTGATGCCGAGGTCTCGCGCTTTACCGCCGAAAACTTTGAGCTGGGCCTGCGCAAGCTGAAGTTCGTCTACGACCTCGAAGGCCCGGCGCGCAGCCTGGCCGAAGGCAGCGAGGGCAAGCGCGACGAGCTAGGCGATATCGGCAGCGATCGCCTGGGCCTGGTCGGCAGCGCCTACCTGCAGGGCGAAGGCGAATTCCTGTCGCGGCGCGTGCTGGTGTCGATGGGTGCCCGCGTCGATGCCTATCACAGCAATGGCGTCACGCTGGTTGGCCTGGATCCGCGGCTGTCGCTGCGCGTGCGACCGGCGCCCTGGATGGAGCTGCGGGTGGCCGGCGGCATCTACCAGCAGCCCCCGACTTTTCCGCTGCTCTTGCCAGGCATCGATACCTTTGCCCTGCAGCTAGGCCTGCAGCGCGCGAGCGGTGGCTCGGTCAGCCAAGAATTCAAGCTGCCGGCCGGGTTCTCGGCGCAACTCTCGGGCTACTACCAGCGCTTCGACAACTTCACCGATCTGCCGCCCCTGGGGGTCCGCGCCTGCTCGGCTCCGCCGCCGGCCAGCCTCAGCGGGGCAGCGGCCACCTTGGTCCGGCTCACCGACGGACAAGCCTACGGTCTAGAGGCCCTGGTCCGCCGCAGCGGAGGTCGCATCAGCGGCTGGATCGCCTACACCCTGAGCCGCTCGGAGCGTAACTATCCCTGCGGCCTGCGCCCCGCTGATTACGATCAGACGCACCTTTTGAACGTGGTGGTGCAGGCGCGGCTGCCTTACCGCATCGACATCGGAGCCCGCCTGTACGTCGCGACGGGTCGTCCCGATACGGTGAGCGAAGGCCTGCCGCAGCGCAACGATGTGCTGGCCGATCGCAACAACATCCGCCTGCCCAACTTCGTCGAGCTAGACCTGCGCATCGACAAGTACTGGCAGTTCCCGCGCTTCTACATGGCGGTGTTTTTGGAAGTGCTCAACGCCACGTTCTCAAAGAGCGTGTTCTATCTGTCCACGCCAGAGTTCGCGGCCAACGCCACCGGCGCCACGCAGCCCCCAAGACCACCGACTGAAGTCGGCTTTCAGTGGGTCCTGCCTTCGATCGGGCTGCGGGCTGGGTTTTAGTGAAGTGAAAGGGGGAATGTCGATGTCAGGCTCTCTCGATCGGCCGGGGGTGGCCGCGCGTGACGGCCAGCCGACGCAGTGGGCGGGGGCTCTGCTGCTTTCGCTGTGCGGTCTGCTGGCGGTGGGCTGTGCGCTGCGCGACGGCGGCGAGGTCTTGGATATCGACATCGATGGCAGCCCCGTCGATGCCGCGACGCTGCCGTTCATCCCCGGCGTGCTCAAGAGCTCATGGCTGATGCAGGACGCCGCCGGCGACCCCTGGCTGGCGGTGTCGATCCCCGACGACATCCTGACGCCGACCACCGGCGAACGCAGCTTGACCAACGTCGACGGCCCGCTGCACATGTATCAGCTCAGCCCGCCGTACGATCACTATCGCCTGGATGTCGACTCCACCATCCTGCCGCGCGCCCCCGCCCAGTCGCTGTGCAGCTATCGCCTCGACAAAGAGGGCTCGTGGTGGCTGAGCCTGCTGCAGCCCGGCAGTCGCGAGTCCACGCGCTTTGAGGCCGGGCCGATCCAGCCCCGCATCCTGTGCGGGCAGCGCTCGCTGGCCTACTGGCAGGACGGCAGCGACAACCTCTTTGTGTACGTGCTGCGCCGCCGGCCCGACGGCAGCGTCGTTCGCCTGGACCTGCCCTGGCCGCGCGAGGCCAATCCCAAAGGCCAGCAGGGACCGCTTTCCTTTGACGATCGCGAGGGGGCGCTGTTCGTCATCGATGGCAACTACCACCGCCAGGTCTACTACCTCGACACTGGTGAGATCGTCGACCTCGGCGCGATGGACTGGAGTGCCGGCGCCGATCGCTACTACATCGGCATCGACTTCGATGGCGCGCTGATCGTCTACAACCTCGACACGCGGCGGCAGCAGCCGATCGGCTATCGCGTCTCGCCGGCCGGCACGCTGCTGGGGCTCGATGTCGAGCATCGCGAGATCATCACCTGTGACTGGGATGGCGTGCGAGCCGTGGCCCTGCCGACGGACGGCCAGCCCTCGCCGGTGGTCGCGCCGCAGCGCGTGCTGGATGCGTCGCCCTGCCAGAACCGCCTGACCCGAACCCTGCCGCGAGTAAGCGGCGTGCTGCGCTACATCCCCGACAACACCTACAACATCGCCGCGCTGGGCTACGAAGAGCGCGCCGTGCCGCTCGATGGCAGCCTGCCGCCGCGCATCATGGCCCGCATCCCACCCGACACCGGGACGGACGACGGCGAAGGAGAGTCGTCGGAGATGATGTCGCCTCCCGAACTGAAGATCCGCTTGCTGCAGATCTGCCAGAACCGCGCCACCGTCACCACCACCACGCCGGCTGGCATGTATGGACTCGGCGTCAGCGATGGCTGGCTCAACGGACAGCGCTTCATGGAACGCGGCCGCGATGTCCTGTTTTCCGGCGACTGCGGAACCCTTTACTTCAAAGAGCACACCGCCAACGTGCGCAAGCTCGGCACGCTGCACTCGCTGCCCGTGCCGGCTGATCCCAGCGACTCGACGCCACTGCCCACGCCGCTGCGCTTGTCGTTCAACGTCGGCGTGATCCGCCTTTTGGCCGATGGGCGCCTGCTCGCTTCGACCGATCTGGCGGTGCTCGGCTCGCAGAATCGGCTGATCGCCATCGACGTCGCCGCCCGTCGCGGACGCGCCCTGGCCTGGGGGGTGAACGCCGTCACCAATGCCTGGCCGCTAGGCTTCTACTATCCTGGTCGAAGCGAGGTGCTGGTCGAAGTCAAAGACGGCAGCACTGGCGGACTGCACGGCATGTTCCTGCTCGATGCCGGCTCCGCGAAATAAGCAGCGAGCAGCGAGCAGCCAAGGAAGCATGTCCCTCGAAAACAGGTCTACGATGAGCCTGTCATCCCGGCTGCCGCGACTGTGGCTGGTGCTGTGCTTCGCGCTCGTTATACCAACGAACAGCCTGGCCGCGACCGATCCCAGCACCATCCCGGCCGGCAGTCTGCGCGATAGCTTGGCCCGGGCGCTTGGCGTCTCGGGCGCGCAGGTCGTCGAAGCTCAGGGCTATGGTCTGCGCACCGCAAACGGCATCGGCGGCGTCGTGCTCGGTCGCTATCACGAGTCCAGCGGTCGCTACACCTTCCCGGTGCTCGCGGTCTATCACGACTGCCCGGGCGGCACCTGTCAGACTCTCCTGCGCCTCGGCCAAGCGGTCGATCGCATCGCGCCGATCGCGCTGGTTGATCTGGACGCGCCCGCGGCCGACGTGTCCCGCCTGCAGCCCATCCTGCCCCGCATGGCAGTGCCGCAGCCCAGGAAGCCACCGAGCTATCCGGTGCTGCTGCTCGGCAGTGAACCGCAATCGCGCGAGCCCAGCTCACCCACTGCGCAGTCGCGGCACAGCGAGCAGCAGATGATCATCGTCTCACTGAATTCGGCGACGGCCCCAAAGCAGCTGCACAGCCTGACCCTGCACGAGCGCTGGGCCGAGCCAGCCGATGCGCGGGACCGTCCGCCCCGCCGCGTGGGTCACCAGATCGAAGGAATTTCGCTGGGTCGTAGCGGGGCCGAGCAGGTTCTGATCGTCCGCGAGCGCGACATCGACTCGCGCTATTCCCGCGGGCTTCGCCCCGCCCTCACCGAGCGACGCTTCCTCCTCGTGGCCGGCCGCTTTGTTGCCCAGTCCGAGCGCGGCTCGCCGATAGATTGACGGCTGCCGGAATCTCCCATCGCTGGGCTTGAAACGAGGGTCGCTGCTGCGCATATGATGCGCCGCTATGAAGCGCCCCTCACCTAGCTTAGCTCTTAGACTGACTCTTATTTCGGCGCTCGGCCTCGGTAGCGCGCTGTCGGCCTGCAGCCGCGGTGGCGCCATGGAGACCGACAAGGGTCGGCGTGATCTGGCCATGGATCACTACTTCCCCGACGATGAAGAGGATCTGTCGGTGCCGGCCCCCAACGACATGGCAGCGCCCGCCGATCTGGCGCCCAGCGGTCCGCAGCCCGACTGGGACAAGCTCGCGGCGTATCTCGACACGCTGTACGACCCGACGCAGAGCATGCTGCGCAGCGCCCCCGGCAGCGGCGAGTACTGGACCAGCCCCGACAACACAGCCGGCGCCCGCGCCTTTGAGTATCTGCCGACGCCGAACACCGCCCGCCGCGACGCCATCCTGTCGGTGCTGCGCAGCCAGAAGATCTGCGGCTGCGACGAGTCTTCAGAGCACGACGCAACGATCAATCACCACCACGATCCGCTCGTCACCAAGGGCGCCATCGTGCCGACGACGCCGAAGGTCTCGTGCTCGCGGACGCCGCGCAAGGTCGTCGGGCCGGCCTCGTTCTGCGACAGCAGCGGCAGCAAGTGCCCCAGCGCATCGATCAGCCACGAAGATCACGCCGCCTGGCTGGGCGATCCGTGCAATGTCTTCATCTGCAACTCGGGCTCGATCAGCGGCTGGGATGACACTGGCCCCGGACGCGGGCTCGCCGAGACGATGGCTCTGCAGATCCTCAACCGCAAGAACCGCGGCCAGAGCACAAGTGAGCTCTGGCAGAACCTGGCGCTCAAGTGGGACGGACGTGGCATCTACGACGCGCGCGCAGACATCGATCGTCGCTACTCCGTTTCAGCCCTCGCGCTGTTCAAGGTCGTGGCCCGCGTCCTCGGCAAGCCGCTACCCAGCGGCCTCGATGAAAAGCTGGTGGCGGCCCAGGGCGCAAACGGCGGCATTCGCAGCTTCTACGCGCTCGATGGCAGCTTCTCGCTCGATCAGCAGGGCACGGCCAAGAGCACGGTCTTCCTTGTCCTCGCGTTCCGCAAGCCGATCGCTGACTTCTAATTCTCGCTCGGAGGCTGGGTCCCATGGCGCTCTCTCCTCGTCGCGCTCTGCCATTTTCGTTGGCCCTTGCCCTGACGATGCCTGCGGCCCAGGCGCTGGCGCAGCAGTGGGTCGCACCGCCGATCCGCACCATGCCCGGCACGACGATTCCATACCCCAATGTCTATGTGCCGCCGTCGGTACACACTCAGCCGGGGTTCATGCAGCCGCAGGCTCTGCCCACGCATCTGGTGTCCGATCCGACCTCACCTGGGCAGATCCTGGGCAGCACGCCATATGAGCTGTTGCCACCGCCGTACAAAAAGTACGCCAACGAATTCGTCGCGGTCGATGAGCTCCGCGTGATCAATCCCTGGAATGGCGAGGTCGTGCGCAGCTCGATCCAGCCACGTCAGGGCGTATATCAGCGACCGCTGAAGCGCGAAGAATTCTATCGCCTGATTGGCGGCGATGAGCTGGGGGGCGAGTACGCAGCGCGTGAGGATCGTCGCAATCGCTTCATCGTCGGTGGCGCGGTCTCGATGTCGCTCGGCGGCATCCTGGCGATCATCGGCGGCACGATGGCGATGATCGCCGCCTTAAGCCCCACCGATCCCAAGACCGGCAAGTGCGGCCCCTACGAGTCGATGTGCTACAGCCAAGGCAGCTTGATCGGGTTTAGCGTCATGGCTGGCGTCGGCACCGCGGGCCTGATCTCGGGCATGGTGGTGCTGCTGAGTGGCGTCACGCAGAAGCCGGACCCCGTCGAGCCAGATGAAGCTCGACGCCTGGCTGCGCAGTACAACCAGGGTCTGCGCCAGCAGCTAGGCCTGACCCCGCCGACGACGCCCATCCCCCCCACCGGCTCGCTTGCGCCCCCGCCCGCTACCCCCGATCCCGCAAGTCCCCCACCCGGCCTCTAGCGCGACGACTTCGCCGTCTGCGCCGACAGGATCAGCTGACGCATCGTGCCGACGATCTGCGGCTCGGCCAGCGGGCCGATCGAGTTCGTCTCTTCGTAGTGATCGCCCTCGGCCTCATCGAAATAGGGTCGGTTCTCGTCGAGCACCCAGTTGTAGCGGGGCACGATGTAGCCCAGGAAGTCCATGGTCAGGCCGAAGGTCATGCGATGCGCTCGCTCGCCTTCCATGATGTCGACCAGATAGGGCGGCTTGGGCGCGCGGCTGACGTCGGGCGGGTTCTTCTTCTTCAGGTCGATGAAGGTGTAGGTGCCGGCCCGCGAGCCATCGTAACCGCCCAAGAAGAGCTCTGGCAGAAGCTCGCCGGGGTTGGTGATGATCGAGAGCGGCCCGAAGCTGAGATAGGCGACGCGCGTCTCGGCCGAGGGTAGGTTGCTGTCATCGATCGGACGGCTCATGTCGTAGCAGCAGGTGGTGCGCTTGTAGATGCCGAGCATGTTCGCGAAGTGATAGACGGTGTTGGCGATCTGCGCGGCGTACTTGGCGGTGCGGAAGTGCAGCTTGGCGTCTTTGCCCTCCAGGCTCTTGGCGGCTGGATCCGCGATCGCGGTCAGCGCAAAGCCGGCGACGCTGCGCCCGATCAGCTCAGCCTTTTTGAAGCTGTGCTTGGGCACGGGATTGCCCATGTCATCGATCGGCACGACACGACCGGGTCCGATCTGACCGCCGAGCGCGCCCGATACATAGAGCACCGGCCCCACGCCTTTGCCTTCCATCTCATCGCGCAGGAAGTGCACAAAGTCGGACGTGATCTCGTGGTTGCTCGAACCCACCGACTCGGGATGATGGGCCCAGTTGACGACGGTGACGATCGGCTTGGGCGGCACGGCATCGCCCTTTTCGATGAACCGCAGCGTGTGCAGCGTGTTGTCGATGACCACCGGATCGCGAGCATCGCTGACGTAGCGCGACATGTCGTGCTTGGCGCCATCCTCGACGGCAATCGAGCTCACGCTAAGGCGAGCCGGCCGCAGCGCAGAGAGCGCCTTGAGCACCGCATCCGCGATGCCCGCCCGCCACTGCTTCTGATAGTCGGGATGGATGCCGGTCTTCGTAAAATCGGGGCCCCAGCCACCCACCGTATCGGCGTTTTGGTGAACGTGCGTGGCGTGCAAGAGCAGCAGATCGATGTCGTACTTTTCGCCAAGCTTGGCTCGCAGGATCGCCTCGACCTCACCGCTCTCCTCGGCGAACAAACCGAGCGCATCCATCGCCACCAGCGCGACGGTGGTCTGGTTCTGACGCAGCACCACGGCGCGCGCCCACACCGGATCGTGAACTGAAAACGCCAGCCGACCATTGCCATAGCCGGCCATCCAGTAGGCATCGAACTTGCCATTGCCGTTGCGATCGGTAAACGGCTCGTCGTCATCGCGGAGGTCGTTCTTGTTCTTGTCTTCAAACGGCTCGACGAGTGGCGAGACATCGACCTGGCCATAGCCGACCGACAGCACATCATCGCTGCCATCGGCGCAGTCGCGATCACCGGGGCAGCGCTGCTCGACCTTGAGCGGTATCTCGTCGGGCAGGCGAGGAATCTCGGGCTCCATCGGCTCGGACGCGGGCGTGTCGCAGGACAGCGGCAGAAGCAGGCACAGCGGCAGGACAAGCACGCTGGCCCAGGTCAGCGGTCGACGAAGTTTGGCGTTGGGCGATGGGTTCTTGGCGATGCCGCGCATGTTGGGATCCTTGGCTACGAGGGAAAGTCGGCAAGCGGTCTCGCCAGCGGGATGAGGGACGGAGACCGCGGGCGAGCATCGCCACATTGGGCAGGTAGGTCAACATGCGCTTCGTCCACCAGCCGGCCGCGCCACGCGAGGTTTGCGGCTCAATCCGGCCACGCACAGAGCCGGCCGGAAGCCCTCCACTTTGTGCTTGCGTTCGCCCGGCTAAGACGATAAAAGTGCCCTTCGCCTCCCTTGGGAGGAGTGGCCGAGTGGACGAAGGCAGCGGTCTTGAAAACCGCAGCACGAAAGTGCCGGGGGTTCGAATCCCTCCTCCTCCGCTGGCATCACAACCCGGCAGGTATTCGGCGCGCAGCACCGCAATGCAGCCACCGACCTAAAGTCCGCCGGACTGACAACTGAAGAGCAGACGCAAGGCAGCCAATAACGCCTCGTTGCAGCCTGGGCGGTGAAGCAGTTCTGCAGAGGACCGCCGCCCGGACCCCAGCGAGGCATCCGGAGAGATGACCGAGAGGCCGAAGGTGCTCGCTTGCTAAGCGAGTGTACTGTCAAAAACGGTACCGCGGGTTCGAATCCCGCTCTCTCCGCCACCCATCAAGCCGGCCTGCAAACCGGCACAAAAAACAGATGCAGATGGGATCCCAAAATTTCGTTGCCAACCGTGCGGCGGTCCCTGTATAAAGCCGTCGGTTCGATCGCGCATCGGACTGAGAAGCTCGCTTCTCGACGGAACGCAGCACTGCGACAATAGCTCAGCTGGATAGAGCATCGGCCTACGAAGCCGAGGGTCGGAGGTTCGAATCCTTCTTGTCGCGCAGGTGGGGATGGTCAGCGGATGAGCCTACTCAATGCTCCCGATATGGCCCAAGGCTCTGAGCCTTCCGAGAGCCCCGCAGTCCTGGCCCAGCCGCAAGATGTCTGGGCAATGCGGTTGGCGCTAGGCGAGGCCGCGCAAGCCGCGATGCTTGGTGAAGTGCCGGTCGGTGCCGTGATCATCCGCGATGGTCAGGTGCTTGGAGCCGGCGGAAACCGGCGAGAGTGCGCGCAAGATCCGACGGCTCACGCTGAGATCCTGGCCCTGCGCCAGGCCGCCAAGGTCCGCGATAGCTGGCGAGTGTGTGAAGCTACTTTGGTGGTGACGCAGGAACCCTGTCCGATGTGTGCTGGGGCGATCGTCAACGCACGGATCTCGCGGCTGGTGTTCGGGTGTCTGAATCCGAAAGCCGGAGCGGTCCGAACGCTGTATCGAATGCTCGAAGATCCCCGCCTAAATCATCGCGTGCAGGTCGTAGAAGGGGTCCTCGCAGAAGAATGTGCGGCGCTGCTGCGGCGATTTTTTGCTGCGCTGCGCACACCGACGAAGAATTCGTGACGGTGCAGCAAGTCAGCACCGCGCCTCTTGGAGAGATGGCAGAGCTGGTCGAATGCGCCTGATTCGAAATCAGGTGTACCCGCAAGGGTACCGGGGGTTCGAATCCCT
>CALFYE010000504.1 GCA_937952145.1 uncultured Myxococcales bacterium | reverse complement strand
CACGACGCTCTTCCGATCTCAGCCGACACATCGTAGCTCTGGCGCGCGCATTGACAGTACTCCACCATATCGTAGGTGTTAGCCGGAGAAAGTACGATCAAGCCGCGCTGATAAAGCAGCTGGCTTCTGCAGCCATAAATGCGGATGTCGAAGCAGCTCGATTTTTACCCCAGCTACTTTCGGATTCATGCGTGGTGGCCACTTCGCAAGAATTATATTTTGAGGCGGCACAGCTGTGTCAGGAAGCTATCGTCCTTCAAGGAAAGCTGACCGGAGAGAAGAGCACCTCAGTTGCCGCCTATATGAACAACTTGGCCAGTGTGTACCGACACTCTGGACAGACCAATGAAGCCCTGCAGCAATACCAGCGAGCACTGGATTTTCTCCTTCAGAGTGGTGATCGTCAAAGTCCTTGGACCACGATGACGCTTCGAAATCTAGCGAGTCTTCTCTACAATTCTGGACGAATTTCAGAAGCTGCTGGACGATATGAGGAGGCACTCCGCTTGGTAGAGCAGAATGTCGGAACGGAAGACCCAAAACTATTGACATCCCTTCAGTCTCTAGTGGCATCGCAACTGCGACTGCAAAGCATTCTGGCGGCGCAGGCGAATGCGGAGCGTATGCTCCGCATTGCACAAAAATCCTTCGGCGCCGTCCACGAGCAGACTGCGGGGGCCCACGTCATGCTTGCACAAGTTCTCTTTTCACAGAAGCACTACGCAGAGGCACTACAGCATCGAGAACTCGCTCGGGCTGTCTATGAGGAAACTAAGGAGAGCGACGATATCGCGGAAAATCTTGTTGGCATCGCGAACTGCTTGCGCGAGCTGGGAAGAGCAAAAGAAGCGCTTCCGCTAGTTGAGCGTGCAATCAACCTCATCGGCAATCGCAGCGATAGTTGGCTTCGTGCTGAGGCCGAGTTCGCGCTTGCCCAGATTCTTTGGCTTTTGAATAATCCGAAATATCGTGTTCGATCATACGCAAATGCACAGTCAGCACTACATGCTTATGAGGGAGAAGGCCCGCTAGGACAGCCCGGAAAAACCGCCGTCTCGGAATGGCTTGCTCTGCACAAACTGCCGTAAAGATCGAAGCCTGCGAGGTCTTTCATCGAGCTGCGCTTAGCGCCCGCTGCCTGATGTCGCTGAGCATCTAGATCCAATGCCGATCACTTAAGACCATTCCCCGTCGGATACCGACTCCCGGCTGCTGGCTGAGCTTCCTTGCGGTCCGGCGCAGAGCGGTAACCCGCCCCCCAAACTTGAGCCAAAGGTTACTTTAGGATCGGTCATGGGCCGGCGGCGTCAGCAGCCCTGCAACCCGCTCGACTTGGCGGGGCGCGGGTTGGCCAGCGACAAACTCGGCGGTCCGAGCCTTGCGAGACATGCGACCCTACGATCGCTTTTTTACGCCCCTGACACCGCTGAGGTCGTGGATGTGACCGGACCGCGTCGTTGCCGCGGGTGACGTCGCGGGGAGCATCCCTCGTCGGTGAAGCCGGTATGCGGATAGGCTGCGGACATGATGCGGACCGATTCGTAATGGAGTTCTTGCGTAGGTGATTTGGCACCGAGTAGGGCCACGCCACGCAAGGGGCTACATAGCACAGAGCTGGCCACATGCCAACCGGCTGAGCAACCTCTACATGCGCAGCTTTTTCCTGGGAAAGAGCCAGCTTGACTCGAAAATAGCCATTGGCTTTCGCAACCAGCCGCTTGCTATACCACTTTGGAGTCGAAAGCCAATGGATCGCGCTCTGGGGGCATCCTCGGTAAGGGCCGGCTACGCTGCCTTTGCACCGGGTCATCGCTCTTTACAGGGGGGCTTTCAGCCCCCCTGACCCCCCGAATTCTTTTTCCATCCACCCTCCCTGCTTCCTGGGAGGCTGGATGCAGTTTCTTGTAAGAGGGTAAGATGGTTAAGGGTAAGACCTCGCAAGACGAAACCCCACGTTGCTGACGCGGTAGCCGGGCGCGGCCCTGCCGCGGTTCGCCACCCGCGCGTTCCCGGCGACGCTGCTCCACGACCCGCCCCGCACCACACGCTGGGAGCCGCCTGCAGGTCCTGTAGGATCTTGTCTCCCAGCTTCTTTGTAATTCTCTGCATACCAATCCCATACCCACTCCCATACATTCCCGCTCATGTCTCTCAAGAACCATGCATTCGCCTTCTTGCTCCCTACCGGGTGCGTCCGACCTTCGGAGTTCCCGCCATACCAAGCTACTTCGTCGAGCCGATCTGCACCTGCATACTCAGTCGTCTCGTCCGCTCTCGCTGCGTACTCCCACTCCGCCTCGGTCGGCAGCCGGTACCCGCGGCAGCCTAGCCCCTCCCACTTCACCTCTGCCCCTTGCACTACATAGCACGGGCTTAGTCCTTCTTTATCCGACAACCTGTTGCAATAATTCACCGCGTCCAGCCAGCTTACCTGCTCCACCGGCCGCCTCTCCCAGTTGTCTGCGCCGTCTTTGAACTCGGACGGATTTCCTCCCATCACCGCCTGATACTGTCCCTGCGTCACCTCTGTTTCAGATATCGCGAACGGCTTGCTGATCCTCACAGGATGTATAGGCTGCTCATCGGCGAGCGCTTGGCTCCCCATGCGGAACTCGCCTACGGGGAGCACCAGCATCTTGGGGCGTAGCTGGGCGCTTTCTTCTGCGGGCGCTTCGACTCGCCGCTCCCTCGGCATCGCCTTCACGCTCCACCGATGGACCAGCCACACAGGTCCTCCGATTGCCGCAACGATCAGCAGCATCCCCACTCCTCGCGCCGGCCAGCTCCACCACGGCTCGCTGCCTATCTCTGTTTTGCCCATGCTCATCTTCGCACTGTAGACACAAAAAGGCCCGGCGACCACCTCCAAGAGGCCGTCGCCGGGCCGGGGGGCTTTGGCCAGCGTCACCACACCGCTGGCGCTGGACGCGGACTGGTCAGCACCTGGGCTCTGGCGCCTGGGTCCTTGGACCCGACGCTTCGGTCCCTCGCACGAGCCCCTGACTCCACTTACCTACGGGCCCTTTGAGCGTGCTCAGCTCGCAAGACGAAACCCCACGTTGTTGTCGCGGTTGCCGGGCGCGTTCCTGTTGCGGTTCGCCACCCGCGCGTTCTCGGCGTCGTTGTTCCACGACCCGCCCCGCACCACACGCTGGGAGCCGTCTTTCGTCCGCGCCCGGCCCGTTGCTCGCCTCCGCGAGTCGGGCCAGTTCGTTCCTTCTTACTCGGTAGGTATTGAACTGCGCGATGTGCGCGTACTGGCTTGCCAGGCGCTGCGCGGCGGCTTCTTCTTCCAGCTCGCCCGTCTCCAACGCTTGGGTCAGCTGCCGCTGTTTCATACGAAACCTTCGCCATCTCTCGGGCCGCATCCGGATCATGGCTGGGTAGACCCGCATGCCCAATAGCGGCACCCCGTCTCGCAGGGGCAGCACGTTGCTTGTCCGCGGGTTGAGCTCGAGCAGCAGCCGCTCCCTCAAGTAGGCTTCCACCTGCCTGCGCAGCTCCTGCATCTCCTTGCGCTCTCCGACGGCCAGGAAGTCATCCCTGTATCGCAGATAACGCCGCACCCCAAGGTCGTCTTTGACGTAGTGATCCAGCGCGCCCAGGTAGAGGTTCGCCAGGTGCTGCGAATCATGGCCGGCGTGGTGATGATCGTCCTGGTCATCTATGGCCTGGTCGTGATCGTCAACGACGAGAGGGAATGATGGCCAACATGCTCCGCAACGGAACCGACTGGCTCCACCGCAAGCTCAAGCAGCATGCGGGCGAGACGCTCGTTTACTCGCGCGGAGCACAGAGTGTCACCGTCACCGCCCCGATGGGCATGGCCGCAGCCGCCCTCGCCCTGCATCGGCGCCGT
>CALFYE010000503.1 GCA_937952145.1 uncultured Myxococcales bacterium | reverse complement strand
AATATCGAGGAGTGCAAGGCGCGCGGGGCGCGGGTCCTGGCCGTCGGTACACGTGGCGATGACCGGCTGCGAGCCCTGGTCGAAGAGATGTTTGAGATCCCCCCTGTCGTCGAGCCACTGCAGCCGCTTCTGTCCGTGGTGCCGCTGCAGCTTCTGGCCTACCACGCAGCGGTACTCCGTGGCTGCAACGTCGATCGCCCTCGCAACCTGGCTAAGAGCGTCACCGTCGAATAACCCAAGGAGGGTGGCCACATGTCACGTTTTTTAGTCACTGGCGGCTGTGGATTTATCGGCAGCCATCTTGTCGAGCTGCTTCTGCAAGAAGGTCATGGAGTACGCGTGCTCGATGATCTCTCGACGGGAAAACGCGAGAACCTGCCCCCACAGGTCGAGCTTGTGGTGGGCGATGTCGCGGATCGACAAGCGGTCCAAGCGAGCCTGCTGGGCATGGATGGCTGCTTTCACCTCGCGGCGGTGGCCTCGGTCGAGCGCTGTCGTCACGACTGGCTGGGCACCCACCGCACGAATCAGACTGGCGCCATCACGGTGCTGGACTGCGCCCGGGCGACCACGGATCATCGCGCGATTCCGGTGGTCTATGCCTCATCGGCCGCGGTGTATGGCGATGGGCCAGCCATGGCGCTGCACGAAGACCTGCTCCTAAGTCCGCTTTCGGTCTATGGCGCGGACAAGCTGGGCTGTGAGCTGCACGCCCGCGTCGCCAGCAGCCTGTTTGGCGTCACCACGGTAGGGCTGCGCTTCTTCAATGTCTTTGGCCCCCGCCAGGACCCACGGTCGCCGTATTCCGGGGTGATCTCGATCTTCTGTGATCGTCTGCGGCAGGGGCTGCCGATCACCGTCTTCGGAAGTGGGCAGCAGCTGCGCGACTTTGTCTACGTGGGCGATGTGGCGCAGGCGCTCTGGGCAGCGATGGCCACCCCGCTGCCTCCTGGATGTGTGCTCAACGTGTGTACTGGGGTTCCAACCTCGATCCTCACGCTGGCCCAGACCATCTCGGGGCTGCTGGCGGTGCAGCCGGCACTGGAGTATGCACCGATGCGGCCGGGGGACATCGCGCTGTCGGTTGGGGATCCGCAGCGCGCGGCGGAGCTGCTGCACTTTCGCGCCACAACTTCGCTGGCCGCGGGCCTGGCAGCGACGCTGCGCATTCGCTGAGCGCCTGCATGTCCGAGCCGCTGCGTGCGCCTGCGCACACCGCGACAAAGCAGCACGCGCGTCTGCCCCGGGGACTATGGGCACAGCCTGGGAGGTAACGACGGGGGGCCGCTGGAGAACACTATGAGCCAAGCTAGAGCAGCCGATTGGAGTCAGGGACGAAGGCAGCACGTGCTGCTACACGTTCAGCTGGCGGCGACGCTGCTGGGATCAGCAGGACTGCCACTTGTGATTTCGCTCCTTCTGGACCTGAGCTGGATTCCGCTTTTCTTCTTGGCGGCAGTATCGGCACTGCTTTGTGCGCAGTTCCTGGCGCGGCGACTCCTGCATTCAATGCAGGCTCTGCTCTCCTTGACGCAGCTATATACACAGCGCCACTTCGAGGAGCGACTGCATGTATCGCCCTGGGACGCGCTGAGCCCCCTGGCCGGCAGCATGCACGAGATGGCGCAGGACCTAGTCGACAGTGAGCATGAGCAGCTGCGCGCAGCCCGTTACCAGAGTGAGCTATCACGGTTTCTGCGACCGGAGCTAGCGGCGCAGATCGCGACGGGTGAGCAGCCCCTTATGCTCAACGGCCAGCGCCGCACGATCACCGTAGTCTTCATCGACCTGGTCGGCTTCAACAACTTCAGCGAGACGGCACCGCCAACCCAGGTGGTGAGGCTGCTGCAAGAGATCGTGGCGATGACAACGGACTTGGTCTTCCGCCACTGCGGCGTGATCGACAAGTCAGTGGGTGACTGCGTCATGGCGGTGTTTGGGGTTCCCGGCCTGCAGGATGACCATGCGCTACGCGCCCTCGCCGCCGCGGAAGACATCCAGCGCTTTGCTGCCGCCAACGTGCCCAAATGGCAGCGCGCCTTCGGTGTGGACATCAAGCTTTCGATCGGCATAGCCACCGGGGAAGCGGTCGTCGGGGATCTGGGCAGCGAGGACCGCCTGGAATACACCGCCGTGGGCGATGTGGTCAGCGTGGCGGCTCGGCTCGCGGCCCTGGCTCGCCCGGGTCAGACCCTACTCACCGAGCAGGTGGCGGCCCAGGCCCCACAGGGCTTTGATTTTTCTCCGATGGGCGAGCAAGCGCTGCTTGGACGTCGCGCGCCAATGAGTGTTCTTGAGCTTCGTTAGCCGCAGCGAGCCGCAAGGAGTCCGCATCATGCCCCTACTATCGCGTCCCCCTGACCCGCGCCTTGGCAGCCTGTTTTTGGGAAAATATCGCATTGAAGAGCTGCTCGGCGAAGGCGGCTCCGGCCGCGTCTATCGCGCCACCCATGTCCTGCTGCAGGCGTCGGTGGCGGTGAAGTTTCTGCTGGCAGCCTGGGCGCAGCAGGCGGTATTTCGCACGCGTTTTGGCCGCGAGGCCCGCATCCTGGCTGGGCTCTGTCATCCCGGGGTTGCCGCCGCCCATGACTACGGCGAAGACGACGGCGAGCTGTATCTGATCATGGAATATGTCGCAGGCAAGCACCTCGCCCGGGCCATGCAAGAGCAGCGCCTGGGGCTGCCGATTGCCCGCGTGGTTAACATCCTTGAGCAGCTACTCGACGTCTTGGCCGCGGCCCATGCCGGGGGCATCGTGCATCGCGACATCAAGCCATCGAACATCATGCTGTATCAGGATGCTGGTGCTACCGAACGCCTAAAATTGCTCGACTTTGGCCTGGCCTTGGTTGCTGAGGGGAGCGGGCAGAAGCGCCTGACGCGCAGCGACCAGATCGTCGGCACCGTGTACTACATGGCGCCGGAGCAGTGCCTGGGTGAGGTCGTAGGTCCAGCCGCCGATATGTACTCGCTGGGCGTCGTGCTGTACCAGATGCTGTCGGGGCGCCTGCCGTTTTATAGCAAGACGCCGGCAAAGACCGTAGAGCAGCACCTGCACGAATCCCCCCCCCCGATCGATCAGTTCGGCATGTACCGTGAGGTTCCGCCGCAGCTGGCCGGGCTTTCGCTGTGGGCGCTGTCGAAGTCACCCACCGAACGGCCGAGCGCCATCCAGCTGCGTCAAGCGCTGTGGCAGGCGATGGAACCAGCCCGTCGCTTGCAGCGCACATCGCTGCCGATCGCGCCGGTGTTGACGTGTGAACTTCAGTCCCAGAGGTCGAGCATCCCCTCGCGGGACGACAACCCGATTACCGTCG
This sequence comes from uncultured Myxococcales bacterium, assembly GCA_937952145.1. GTDB lineage: Bacteria > Myxococcota_A > Polyangia > Palsa-1104 > JAEUJZ01 > JAEUJZ01. The sequence goes on along the minus strand of CALFYE010000503.1, from coordinate 14,504 downwards.
AAGCGGTGGTCTTGCAGAATAGTGGGCTGGATGCTGTGGTCATGCCCCGCGTGGCCCTGTGGGGCTTCACCCCAGCCCACGTGGAGCACTTGGTGCGCACGCTGTGGCCGCGCAAGGTGCACGGTCTTCCCTGGGAGAAGTTTGAGATCCCGCCCGAACAGCTAGGTGGTCACAGCGTGCACGCGGTGCTGCTGCCGGGCGATCAGCAAGCGGTCGATCGCCTGCTGCGCTTGCGCCGATCCGCCCCCCATCGCTGCACGCCAGCCTTGGTCACCGATGTACAGGACGGGGCCAATGTCCTTGAGCTAATTCGCGCCGGGGCCAGTGACATGACTCTCGCCGATACAGATGAGGATGCCCTGGGAACCCACGTCGTTCGCATGGTCCGCCGCAAGCGCTAGGTGCGGGCGGCCACAGTGTGACAGTTCCGCACGCCTCAGGATCGGGCGCTCAGCTCCGACACGTCTATTGTTCCGCACCGTCGCAATCAGTTTGGGCACTGGCACGCTCGGTGCTGCAACACAGCTGTGAATGTCGACGGGCTTGGCTAGGGAGTCTCATCATGAATGGGTTTGATCGCTATTTGGCGTCCTCTCCACGTGAGGGGGTTTTCTCACACTTAGACAACCAGTTCACCGATCCGCTGTCCTTCCTGCGCGAGCTGGTCCAGAACTCGATCGATGCCGGCAGTCTGAAGGTCGATGTCACGTGCAGCTTTGAAGATGATCTGCACGAAGCCGTGACCTGCCCTGGCGGAGTGGCGCGCGGACAGCTGGGCACCGCCCTGATTACCGTGACGGATGCCGGCGAAGGGATGGATCGAGAGACGATCGATACCCGCCTGACCCGTCTGTTCAGCTCAGACAAGGAGGGGGATCCCAGCAAGATCGGTCGCTTTGGCATCGGCTTTAGCTCGGTCTTTGCATCCAAGCCGGATGCCGTCTGCGTCGATACCGGTCGGCTTGGCGAAAGCTGGCGCCTGGTGTTCCGTCCCGATCGAACCTTCACCCGCGTGCGCCTAAACGAAATCATCGATGGCACCAGCATCCGGCTGTTCAAGACGATGGTGGCCAGCGAGTACGCAGCGCTGGAACAGAACATTCGTCGCGCGCTCCTGCATGACTGCCCCCACGTCGACATCGTGCTGCGCTATCAGGGCGAGCAGCTCAACCGTCCGCTCAACCTCGATGCACTCGATGCCCCGATCAAGGCCGCCACTTTCGAGCAGGGGGCCGAGATCGTTGTCGGTTTCACCCACGAGCACGGCTCGGATACGGCGAGCTTCTACAACCGTGGGCTGATGCTGCTGGTGCGGCCAAGTGAGTTCCCCGGGATGTCCTACAAGGTCAACTCGCCGCGGCTGCGCTCGGCTCTAAGCCGCGACAACGTCCAGGCCGATGACTACTACCAGCTGGTCCTATCCATCGTCCGCCGGCTCGCTGGCGGCCCCTTGGTCGAGGAACTATCGCAGCAGCTAGATGGGAGCCTGCGCAGCAGCAGCTCCGCCGCGGCCGTGGTCACCATGCAGCGCCCGCTGGCCACGCTCTTGCGCTTGCATGCTGGCCTGCCTACGGCTTGTGGATCTCGGGCCGTTGCCGTTTCACCGCATGGCGATCTGTACTCGCTTTTGTACTGCCAAGACGCTGCGCGCACGGGCCGGCTGTTTGCGGTGGCGCACCCATCGCCGCTAAGTGCCGCGGCATGTGCTGCCGGTCATGTGGTGCTGGCGGACTGGCAGAACGAAATGCTGCTGGCCCTAAGCCAGGGTGCTCTGCACCGACTGGAGGCTGAGTACGTTCTGGCACTGCCCATAAAGGATGTGGCTCAGCTGCGCAGTGCGGTCAATGAGGCGCTGCGGGCACCGACGCTGGCCTTGCTAAAGGGCATTGCGGCTCCGGTGGGCTCGATCGAGCTGGGATACCTGGACTATCCGGGCTCGGGGGCCGGACTGCTGCCGGCGATCGTGCAGTCCGAGCCCTTTGCGCTCAGCCGCCTGACGGCCGCGCTGCCAGGATCGCAGCGCTGGCCCTCTTCGGGCAGTCATGGAAGTGGGCAGAGCTTGGCCCATAGTCTGGCCGAAGGCGCCAGGCAGAGCTTGGAAGCGGCGCTGACCTCGGGCACCGCACATCCGGCTCTGTCAGCGAGCACCTTGGCAGGCGAGTCGCTGACCTGGGTGCTCAACGTCGATCACCAATCGCTGCGAGTCCTTTTTCCGCTGGCTGTCCGCGAGCCCGAGCTAGCCGCCTACATCTTGATCAAGATGTGCTTACCGGGCGAGTCGGTCGTGCCCATGCTGGAGTCCGATCTGCTGACCTTGGCCATGGTTCGACACTGCCAGCGCAAGGAAGCTCCGCTGACCGAGAGGCTGATCGCCCTGCTGACCTCCAAGGGGGTGATCGATTCACCAGGTACCTTCACCGTTAATCCGGATCTGGCGCGCGAGCGCATTCGCCGATCGCGCTTCCCCAACCCCCTGGGCTACGTGCTGGATTTGGTTCAGGCCGCGTGCATCAAGGGCGCGACCTCGATGTCCTTCCGATTTGGCGCCAGCGACACCCATATCCGATTCGATGGCGAGCCGTTCTCACAGCGTGACTTCGAGCAGATCTATTCGTCGCTGATCAACAAGGAGGGCGGCGCCGAAGCTGACGCACGAAGGCTGCTGGGCATGGGATTGTGCAAGGCGATGCAGGCTGGCACGGCGCTGATCCAAGTAGAGAGCGGAACTGCCTTCGTTGAGCTACGCCCCGACTTTCCCGACCGCCACGTGACGCGCCGGGTTGCGTCACCGCGTACCCAGATCCGCCTGCAGCAGCGCTTGGGTCTTAGCGCGCTCAAGCGCTACCTAGATCACTTGGGCGGACACCTGACGTCTGAGGTGCTGCTGCAAGAGCGCTGCGTACACTCGCGGGTGGCGATCGATCTCGATGGTCGGCTGATCTCGCAGGGCCACACGCTGTCCGACGCCCGCCCCTGGCAGACTATTGCTGCTGACCGCATCACGGGTGCAGTGGAAGTGGCACCGCTGCCGATTCCATCCGACGCGGCGGGTGAGCCAGCTGACTCCGCCGAGGTGGCGCTGAGCCCGACGCTCCTGCGCTTGGTGCAATACGGGGTCTGGGTGGATACCCAGCTACCCATCGAGTTGGCTCCGGGCTTTCGCGCTCTGGCCGAGTGCGCCAGCTATCAGCTCGATGTCTCCTGCCAGCACGTTGTGCAGGGGGAGGAGTTCGCCGCCACGCTGCGCGCTGTCGCGGCCACTCAGGTTGAGCTTCTGGCGGCGCAGTGCCGCGCTTATCTGCAACAGGCCGCAGCTCCTGCGGGTTCGCCACCGCAGCCGCGACCGCCCCTGCCCGAACCACACCTGCGGGCGCTGCTGCGAGGTGTGCTGTCCCGACTCGGTGGGCTCGGCCCGATCCTGCGCTGGGCCAACCTGCCGATTGCGCAGTTTCCTCCCGATACCATTGCCGAGGGAAACCCGGGTTGGCCGCGTCAGATCAACGATGGTCAAGCGCTGATCGACGTTCCGATTTTCCCCGGCGTTAGCGGGCGGCTGGTCTCGCTACGCGAACTGCTATGGGACTTTGTTGAGCATCAAACCGTGGCCTATAGCGCCGAGGTAGATCCGCCACAGGATGCCAAGCGCAGGCTGGTGCTGCGGGTGCTCGATCTCGGCTCGGAAGCCCTGCTGCGTTCGCTCTTCGGTGACGCCCTGGAGTGCGTCGATAGCGCGCCCAAGTACCCTAGCGATAGCAGCCCACCGACCGGGAGCTGGCGCCGACCCTCCTATCGGCTGCGACTTAGCAACCAGCTACTGATTGCGCGGGTACCACTCATCGGGCTGGGCATCGCCGGCGAGATTGGTGTCGAGCCGCATCAGATCACGCTGCCTCCTTGGCAGCGTCGGCTGAATCAGCCCTGCCTACTGCATCTGTTATTCATCAAGGAAGGCTGCCTGATGGCCGAAAAGACGGTGCCATTTCCAGTTCCCGATCTGACGGTTGTGGTCAACGGGGACTTCACACCGAGCTATTTGGTTGGCGAAGTGATCAGCGATACCCAGCTCGCCGTCATCATCGATTCCATCTACAACTCGCTGCCGCCCCTCATTGAGCGCCTGGCTCGGTATGGGGAACAGTTTTCGGCCATGGCCGGAACGGCCGCTCTGCCAGGCCGCCAGGATGATCGGCAGGCGTGGTGGGCCCTAGTCCTGCGGCGCCTCGTGATCTTGGCGTTGTCTCCAGAGGCGCGTAGCTCGACGCGGCAGGCCATGGGAATCCGCGAACCCGCCGGCGCTGAGTCGCCGCCGAATGCGATTCCACCCGCTTCCCTGTGGGCTCAGCTACAGGGCTTGCCGCTCTTTGAAGCCATCGATGGTGCGCCGCTGCGCCTGACCGATCTCAGCGCTTCGGCGGCCCGCTTCGGTTGGATCTCCGTGCTGTGTCCCAGAGTCGGGACACATCCCAATCGTCTGGAGAACTGGGCATCGCTCGGTCAGACCAACCTAGTGCCCGCGGAGATCTGGGATGAAGTGCATGACGCTGGCTCAAGCGGGGATACGCCGCGGGCGGTTGCGGCAGACCGGCCGGCTTTCGTGCTGTGGCTAGCTCCTGAGGAGCGAGCGATGTGGAGCGTGCTGGCCACGCAGCTTGCCCCCGCGCAGCTGCGCGAGGCTGAGCCTTGGCTGCGCTCGCAGGCAGCCTGGGCGGCGGCGGCAGCGACGCATGGCGACCGGCTAAGTCTGCCCGAAGAGTGCCAGGCTCAGGTCCCGCTGCTCAGCGTTGAAGGGCTGCCGGGGGTTGCTGGCCTGGAAGGCATGCTGGGCGTAGTGATGGAGTCCCGCTTCAGCCGCGCTCGTGAACTGGAGCCGCGCGCTGTGGTCTCGCTGCTGCGCAAACGGCACAGCTTAGGCAGCCAGGAGATCTGGATGCCTGGCGGCCACTACCTGTCAGCGATCGTGGATCATCCACAGCTACAGATGTCTGATGACCTGCTAAACGTCATCGAAAACGATGGGCTGATGCAGGTTCGCGTGGCGATGGCGGCGGCACTGCCCCGGCTGTTCTCTTTGCTGGTCCGGCGCCCACTGCCCTGGCTGCCGCTCTGTCGGGCGGTGCTGCTAGAAGCCGTGACGGCGCTGTTTCCGCGTCCGGCCTTCCGGGCCGCCTACGAGCGGCTGCAGCTCTACTGCACTCCCTCAAGAGGCCAGCGTACCGCCGAGGCTTCGCTGCGCAGTCAGGCTCAGGTCGAGGACGAGTACCTTGCGCTGCTGCGGCTGGCGGTAGCGACTTCCATCGATCGAACGGAGAGCGTTTTGGAACATCACCTTCGGCAAGCAGGACCGCTACCGGTCAGCCAGGTCGAGTGGGATGTCTTGGACACCATGGCCCAATCGCACGGGAGTCACGCTGGAAAGCTGGATCGCTCGGCTCGCGCCGACAGTGCATCGCCGCCCGCTGGGGCGATGGCATGGCTGAGCATCCTGTATCCCAACACCGAAGGCATGCCCGCCGGTGAACGAGTCCTGTGCATGCTACCCGTGCTGGCTTCAGCGCCGCTGCTTATGCACAGTGATGGCTCACCGCTCTCGCTTGGGGTCGTCATCAGTGACTTTCGCCAGTACGGGCAGGTTCTTTGCTCTCTGCGCAAGCCCAGCTATCCCGCCGAGAACACCGGCCGCCCAATCATCCACGATCCCGGAGCCGGCCAGGGCGACGACGTCCTGCGCGTGCTGCACTGCCTGTTTGGTGCCAAGAACGTGCAAGACATCGGCGCAGCAAGCCAGCGTGGGACCCAGCTGGCCGCGCAAGCTTCACCGGGCAGCCCATCGCTTGCCACAGCTGATCCCGGTCTAGTCGACAGCTTGACCGACAGTCGCCTGCTGGCCGCCGTGCTGGAAGAGCTGAGCTCGTTTAGCGTCGGCAGCGAGCGGCTGCTCGACCGCGTGAATCCACGCTGGCTGCTGCTCGATGAGACCGAGCAAGCGGGGGCAGTCGTCGGAGAGGGCCGCCAGTGCGTCCTCAACACGCGCCACCCGGCGGTGCGGCTGGCCCAGCGTCACTTCCGAAGCGACCCGCAGTGCGTTCGATTCCTAGCGCTGGCGGTCTACACCGTGCTGTGCAGTCAGATCGCTGGCGTCGATACAGACGAGGCAGGGCGCTTCTATCATCACATCGCGGTGCGCGCCCTAGCGGCTTCACGTCACCCGGTGCCGTAGTGCAGGTGACGAGGCGTGGCCAAGCCCGCAGCTGGCATCAGCCAACGCGCGGCTTGACCACAGCCGGAACCAGAACGACCGGAATCGGGCTGCGCACCACCAGCTTTCTAGCTACGGAGCCCAGCATCAGCCGCTTGTAAAGCACCGGAGCATGCATGCAGACGACGAGCAGATCGGGCTTTATCTCAGCGATCACAAGGAGGATCCCTTCGACCGCGCTGCCGCTTCGCACGTACACGTGCAGCGCTGTGTCCGGGGGGCCACCCAAGGTCGCCACGTGCAGCCGCAGGCGGCTTTCGATCACACGCGGTGTCAAGTGATGATGCGCTCTGCGCCGACCGCCCAGGGTGGGGGGCAGCGCGGCCCATTTGGTGATGTGGCACAGATGGGGTTCCGCCCTGAGCCGATCGGCGAGCCACAGCGCTTGGGCCAGTGCAGAGTCGGCGCTAGGACGCAGGTCGGTACAGATCAGAAGCCGAATGACCCGGTCGAGCATTGGAGATTCCCGGCGGCTTCGGCGAACGGGCGGTCGCGCCTACCCGACAATCCCGTTGTGCCTACGGAAGATGCGCTTCACGCGGATCATGGTGGTCACGTCGTCGGCGGTGGCCGTGATGCGGCAGGTCGGGTTGCTCGGCGGGGGCGACGGTCGTGGCGGGACACTTGGGGTCAGGCCAAGCCCGGCAAGGCCTCCGCCCAGTCCACCGAACAGCAGGCCACTGCCCACGCCAAAGGCTGGCGAAAGGAAACCTGGCAGCAGCGAGTACTGCACGCAGAGCAGCGCCGCCAAAAGCCCGAGCAGAGCGCCGCAGCTGAGTCCGATTAACAGCCCCTGCTTGCCGTCATGTGGCGGCAGCTTGATCTCCGCGGTTCCGATCGACTCCTCATGAACCACAAGCGAGATCTGGTCACCGGAGACCCCGGCGCGCTCCATGTCCTGCAGCGCCGCTTCGGCTTCCTGCATGTTCGCAAATAATGCGCTGTGAATGTATCGATCCGCAGAACCGTGAGCGTACATGGGCACCTCCTCGCCGGAGCCTCTCGCTTGCAGGCCAGAGGACACCGTGTGGTCTTAGCTAACGCAACCTGCGTGCCACCACGGCACCAGCGCCGAGGAGCGCGCCTGCCTGTAAGGCCGCAAGTCAGAGCTGCGGGCAGACCGCTCAGGGAAGCGTACAGGGGTGATTACAGCTGGCCTTCACCGGGTCTGGTATGCCCCGCTTCCCATTTTTGGCGTGCGCTGTGCTGTGCCCATTTGCCACAACGCGCGGTTATTGCTGGACACGGTCAGGAATAGTCGTCTCGACGGAAATGAGGCTTTGCGGTTTGTTCCGCGCAGGACTACCGTGAAGACACGTGAACGACCAGGTCCTGATAGTCGACGATGATAACGAGCTATGTGAGCTGGTCGCCGTGGCGCTGCGGGCCCAGTCCTACACCGTCGAGACCTTTGCCAGCGCAGCCAAGGCACTTGATCGCATCGCCGTGCATGACTTCGATGCGATCCTCACCGACATCTGCATGTCAGGAATGAGCGGCATCGATCTGTGCGTGGCGCTCCATGCCAAGTATCCCGAGCTTCCGGTCCTGGTCATGACCGGTCAAGGCAACCTCGATACCGCGATCGCTGCGATTCGGGCCGGGGCCTATGACTTCATTACCAAGCCGCTGGTGATCGAGGCCTTGGTCATTGCTCTACGCCGGGCGGTAAACCACCACCGGCTGCACAACGAGCTGCGTCGGCTACAGACTGTCGTCGAAGGCAGCCAGCACACAGGCCTGATGGTGGGCGAGTGCCAGGCCATCCGCAAGGTGTACGACCTGATCGATCGCGTGGCGACCAGTGAGACCTCGGTTTTCATCACCGGGGAGAGCGGCACCGGCAAAGAGCTAGTTGCGCGCGCGCTCCACACCCGCAGCGCGCGCCGGGATGCGCCCTTCATCGGCATCAACTGTGCAGCGATGCCGCTTTCCCTGCTGGAGAGCGAGCTCTTTGGGCATGTGCGTGGCGCCTTCACGGATGCCAAGCGCTCGCGGGCCGGGCTGTTTGTTCAGGCCCAGGGGGGCACCCTGTTTCTGGACGAGATTGGCGAGATGCCGCTAGAGATGCAGAGCAAGCTCCTGCGGGCGCTGCAAGAGCGCAAGGTTCGTCCGGTCGGGGGGGACTCGGAAGTTCCCTTCGATGCGCGCCTCATCTCGTCCACCAATCGCGATCTCGAGACTGAAGTCGAGGAGCGTAGGTTTCGCGCCGACCTGTACTACCGCATTAACGTCGTCACCATTTCCGTCCCCCCCCTGCGCGCGCGCGGAACCGATATCCTGCTCCTGGCGCAGCACTTCATCACCAGGCAGGCCGAGCGCAGTGGCAAGGGTGTACAGGGCCTGTCATCGCCAGCCGCCCGCAAGCTCTTGGAATACGACTGGCCAGGGAATGTCCGCGAGCTGGAAAACTGCATCGAGCGCGCCGTGGCCATGGCGACCTTTTCGGAGATTGGCCTGGAGGATCTGCCGGACAAGATTCGCCAGTATCGCAGTACCCAGGTGGTCATCGACACCAGCAACCCCGAAGAGTTCCTGCCGCTGGAAGAGATGGAGCGACGCTATGTCCATCGCGCGCTGGCGGCCGTGGGCGGCAACAAGACACAAGCGGCGCACGTCCTGGGCATTGATCGGCGCTCGCTATATCGCCGTCTCGATCGACTGGATCACAAGAAGTAGCCCCGCGCGGTGGGCGACCGCAGCAGCCCTGGCACAAAGCATGCTGTGCAGCTCACCATAAAAGGAGAGCGGCATGGCACTTGTACCCACGGATGCGGTGGCAGGGGAGGATCGATCCTGGCTCGCGGCGTTTGCAGATCAGGTTCCCAGGGGCTGCACGCTCGTCGTTGGAATCGACTTCAGCGAAGACTGTGAGCGCGCGCTTCTGCACGCCATCGCATTGGCTGAGCAGCACCAGGCCCAGCTGGCCCTGGTGCATGTCTTTGAGTGGGCCGAAACACGCTCGGTTTCCGACCCTGCGGAAGAAGGTTCGTGCGACCGGGGCTTTGACCCTCGCGGTACGACTGTAAGGTCACACGCCGACGCTGCCCGCAGCCAGCTGAGTCAGCTCTGCTCGGCCCTGGTCGGCGATCGCTTGGCGGCGACTGTGCGTGTCGAGATCGGCGATCCGGTGTCGCGACTACTGCACGCGGCCGAACAGACGCAGTCGCCGCTGATCGTGCTTGGCGCCCACGGACGTCGGCCCCTACCCCGCGGCCAGGTGGGCAGCACCGCCCAAGGAATCTGCGAAAGCAACCAAGTCCCGGTGCTGCTGGTCCCGCGGCAGCCGCGCTGATTCCAGGTTTCCCCACTCGCTACGCGCGTTTAGCCGTGGCAGATGCGCACGGTGCGTCAGATCCGCGCGGGCGCCGAGACACTGGACATCGAGCCGCGTGGCAGGCTCATGACAAAGGTGGTGCTGCCCGCGGCGCTATGAGCCGTCAGTGTGCCGCCATGCGAGCGGACGATCGCATGCGCGATGTAAAGTCCCAGGCCCAGGTGTCCCGCCTTGGCATGCAGCGGCGAGCGGCCGCGATGGAAGGCCAGAAACAGGACCGGCAGCAGCTCTTCGGGCAGCGGATTCCCCTCGTTGATGACCTCGACCACGACCTCGTTCGCTAGGCCTTGCACCCGGACCCGCACCCCCGTATCCGGGGCGGCGTGGTCCATCGCATTGCCAAGCAGGTTCGAAAGGACCTCGATCAGGCGCTCGGCATCCCAGACCCCAGCGGTGTCCCCCAGATACTCGGCCTTCGTCTTCACCGTCGAGGTCAGCGCCATCTCTTCCAGCGTGTGTTCACAGATTGCGCGCATATCGCTGGGTGCCACTTCAAGCGGCATGCGGTTGCCAAAGCGCGCGTGGGTGAACTGGAAGAGCTGCTTGATCATGCGGTCCATGCGCCGCACGCTCTTAAGCAGGAACTCGACGAGGGTGCGCACGCTGTCGCGATCCGTGTGGCCTTCCGAAATCAGCAGCTGGGCGGCCATGGAGATCGCCCCCAGGGGGCTGCGCAGATCGTGCCCGATGATGCTCAGCAGACGCTCGCGAAACTCGGCGGTGTCGCGCAGCTCGCGCTCGCTCTCGCGCAGCCGCTCACTCGCCAGCTCGGCGCTGGCTTGCGCGGCTTCTGCAAGCTCGGTCAGCTCCTGCGCGCGCAGGGTCGCCAGGATCAGCTTCTCGTTCGCTTCGCGCAGGTCGCTGAGCAGCTTCTGGTCGGCTGCCGCCACGTCTTTGCCAGGAGCATCCTTGTCTGCGGCAGGGGTCATCGCGGTCTCCTATGGGCTCAGCCTTGGCGGACCTGGGGTCTTCCAGTCAGCAGTCCGTCGTACTTGTTGTGGCGAGCGGGCAATATCTGCACCCCATCATCGGTGATCTCATACTCGCGCAGCTCGTTGCTGTGCTGACTGGCGCGCACCTTGACCACGGCCAGGAAGCGCTTGAGCATGCCGTCGATCTCAGCATATCGCTGGATGATGACGGCATCGGTCAGGAACGACACGTCCTGCGGACTTAAGCGGAAGTCAGTGTAGGAATCGGTCAGCTCGACCGTGGCCATGACTGTTACACCAAGCGCCGTCAGCGATCCCAGCATGCGGTACAGCGACTCGCGAAAGTCGGTGCGGAAGGTGGGAGCCAGCGCCAGCTCCAAGCCCGACAGCGAGTCAATGACGGCCCGCCGCGCCCCGGTCCGCAGCACGGCATCGCGCAGCGCCGCCAGCGTCTCATCGATCGATAGATCGAGCGGTCGCAGGTACAGAATCTCGATCTTCTTCTCCCCCACCAAGCGGGCAAACTCTTCGGTGTGGGGCGTCGTTCCCAGGTACTCGCTCGGTCGCTTCTCGAAGATGGCGATGATGCCGCACTCGCCGTTTCGCGCTCCCTCGAGCAAGAACTGACTGGCCAGGACGGTCTTGCCCGATCCGGAAGGGCCGGCGAGCAGCGTGGTGTAGGTCATGGGAATGCCACCGCCCAGCATCTTGTCGAGGGCCTTAACCCCCGTGCTCAGACGTTCCTCCGATGAGCCAGCCGGGACTGTTGGTCCCTCCTCGGGCTTGGAGATGCGCGGGAAGACATGCAGGCCATGCTCGGTGATGCGGGCGGTGTGTAGACCCGGAAGCTGCCCCTGGCCGCGCATCTTGACGACCTGGATCTTGCGCACCATCGAATTGCCCTCGACCGCTTGATACAGCCACAGGATTCCGTCAGCGACGGTAAATAGCGCGTTGTTATCGGTCTCGCGCTCGACGTATTCCCCCAAAAGAAACGTCGTGGCCTGACTGCTGGTCAGGTGCAGGGCCAGGCGCTGCACGAAGCTCTGCAAGTCCAGCTCATCATCGGATTGCCGTCGCGCCTTGGACCTTCGCAGCACGGCGCGGAAGGAATCGACCACCACCAGGCCTGGACCCGCGCTATCGACCGCTTTGATGATGCTGCTCAGCACGCGAGCCAGGCCGCCGATTAGTGCTTCCTGACCCAGGTGCACAAAGCGGATGCAGTCGCGCAGCTTGGCCGGATCGAAGAACGAAAATTGCTGCTGATAGCGCAGCATCTTGATCGGCGGCTCGCCCAGGATGCTGATGTAAAGCGCCGGTCGCTCGGGCGTGGCGTTGGCAAAGAGGATCTGGTGGGCCAGCGTGGTCTTGCCACAGCCCGGTCCCCCGGCGAGCAAGTTGAAGGAATACTCGGGGATTCCTCCGCCCAGCGCATCATCCAGCCCCACGACTCCCGATGGGAGGCGCCTAATCACGACTTTCTCGCTCATGAGTTCCTCTCAGTCGGGCCGGACTTGGACGTCGCGACCCACACTTCCTCAATCACTTGTTCGGTCAAGCGCTCGCCGATGAACGCCGCCAGCAGGGCACAGAAGTGTCCGAATAAGGCGGTGACCGCGGGCATGGTCAGCCGGTGTTGCTGGGCCAAGAACTCGCGTAGCTCGTCGGCGGGGTTCTCGGGAACGGTGGCCTCTTGCTTGCTGCTGTGCTCGGCCTGAATGGCTGCCAGTCCGGCCAAGCACGGGTGGTCGCCCTTGGCCAACCTCACGCTGCGGACGAACAGTGCACGAACACCGGCGGTTCCCACCAGCGGTGACAGGTGCGCAAGCAGCCGCGAGTATCCCCGCGCAGCCGTGGCAGCCGGATCGGCAGCCCCCTGCTCATCGCTTGCCAACAAGCGACTGGATAGTTCGATGTGTGTGCGATTCGGTTCGCTCATGGTGGTCTCGACAGAATCGGGAGGTGGACACCCGACTGCGCGGATTGCTTGCAGCGCATCGACGGAGCCACATGCCGGCGCGGACAGTGCGCTCGCCCCGAAGGGAGAGCAAGCGAATAACCGGAATTCGCTGCCGTGCTCGCCACGCGGCGCGGAATTTAGGCGATCTTGGGAGTCAGCTCGGGCAGGCGCAGACTCCCGACTGCGGCCAGCGTCCGAGCGGTCGACGCCAGTCGCACCCCATTGGGCGGCCCTTTGCCGGCCTGCGAGACATGGGCTGCCGCGCGGGCCAGATCGTTAATAGAGATGATTCCCACCGCCTGCCCTTCGAGATTCACCACGGGCAGCCGGCGGATCTGATGCAGGCTCATCAGCTCCTCGGCGCGCTCGATGGTGTCTTCGGGATGACAGACCACAAGCTGCTTGGACATCGCGCTTTGCACCCCGATCTGTGACAGCGGCTTGCCTTGGGTATAGGCCGCCATGCAGATGTCGCGGTCGGTGAGCATCGACACCACCCGTCCTTCCTGATCGACGATGGGAACGACGCCACAGTCCTGTTCCCACATGAACTGGGCTGCATCGCTTAGGTTGTCACTTTTGTGACAGACCAACACCGGCTCGGACATGATTTGTAGGATCTGCATTGAACTCACTCCCTGACTTCCGATGGCCCGAAAGCCTTTGTAAAACGGAGCACCCCGCAGAAGGACGCTGGGTGCGATGGATACAGGCGACATTCGCTCGTCCACTTTGAACATCCGGCAGCTCCCGCCCATGACGCATGGACATAAGGGGAAGAATTTGGAAGCGCTGTGCCGCGGCTACCTACAGTGAGTAAGCGGCGCTGAGGCAGGCAGCACGCGAAAAAGCCGCCTTGAGTCAGATCCGCCCGCTGTGTCTAATCAGCACGGCAGTCTTGGCCCCGGCAGCGGTCACAGCGCGCCGCTGCGATGCCCTGCGCTCGCCGAAGACGCCTACGTTCCTCCGCCCAGTGGCACAGTTACTGCTGTTGAGCTTGCGGCAGGAGGTCCCACATGATCACGCATGGTTCCCAATCAAGTACTGACAAGAACAACGAGAAAAAAGGGCCGTACATTGGCGAGGAACCGGTGACGAGCAAGGCACCGGAATCGGCGGGCAACCCCGCTGCTGACGGGGTCGCGTCGGCCGCCGCTGCGGTCATCGCCGCACTGCTGCTCGTCCTCAGGCCGGGGCCGGCCGAACCGCCGGCAGGCCCACCCGCGATCGCCGCGCCGACGTCGCTCAGCATGACTCCGGTGGCTCCCTCATCGCTGGAGGCGACGGTGCTGGTCACCAGCCGCGGCTGGGGCACCCGCATCGAGATGACCTGTACCTATCGCCCGGAATCCCCGACCGCCGACGACGCCGGTGACGAGTTGGCGATGTTCGCCGTCGGCCGTGACGGCACGCGCACCCAGTTGGCGAGCTGGGTCGCCAGGGACGGCGCGACCGCCGCACCGAGCGGCAGCACCTCGATGCCCGTCGACCAGATCGCCGCAGTTCAGATCGTGGCGGTCGACACCGGGGACGTCCTGCTCCAGCGCAGCCTGTGAGCCGCGTCCTGGCCCTGACAGGCCACCTTTGGCGCGGACGGCCCGGCCGCGCGCCACCATCGCGGCGCAATACTTCCAGGTATGCATATCTCCGTCGACTACGGCTTGTGCGAGGGCCATGGGCAGTGCCTGATGGCGGCGCCGGAGTTGTTCGACCTGCCGGAAGGCGCCGATCAGGTGGTCGTCCTGGACGCCGACCCTCCGGAGTCCGAGCGTGATCGCGCCGTGCGGGCCGCTGCGATGTGCCCGGCTCTGGCCATCAGCATCAGCTGAGGACCTCAGCGTCCCGAGCGCTCGTCCAGCAGGCCGAACTGGCCCGCCTTCGCGGCCGCCGCGATCCTGTTGGTCACACCGATCTTGTTCAACAGCGAGGCCACCATCCGCTTGGCGGTGCGTTCGGACACCAGCATCCGACCGGCGATGTCCGCGGTCTCCATGCCCGAGGCCAGCAGGGAGATCG
>CALFYE010000502.1 GCA_937952145.1 uncultured Myxococcales bacterium | reverse complement strand
CACCTTCACCCCTACATCAATCGCTGGCGTATTAGGCTCGATGGAAGCTACAAACACGGCGCGGGTGAGCAGCGCCTGGAACTGGATCGCCAGGGCATCAACAATGCCGATGTCATCGTCCTTCTGGTAAGCGCACGCTTGTTCATCGAGTGTGAGGAGTCGATTCAGCTGGCGATAGCGCGCAGCAAGCTAGGGCTTGCGCCGGTGGTTCCCGTCCTGCTAAACCACGTCACCCTGCGCGACGGTATCCTAGACGGACTGGTGACGCTGCCGCGCAGTCCGACGCGGCGCTACCTCGCCGAATTTCCCCACAAGGACGAGGCGTGGGTCAACGTAGTAGATGGTATCCGCGAGGTGGTCGAAGATCTGCCGGCGCGACGAGCGCGCCTGCGCCAAGAGAGCGAGCAGAAGCCCGATCCCAGCAAGGTACAGATGCTCTTTCTGGCGGCCAATCCGAGCGACATTGGCCGTCTGCAGCTCACCCTGGAGTACGGTAAGGTGCGGTGGAGGCTCGAGAGCCTCGGCCTGCTGTGGCGTTTCGAGATCAAGGACCGCTGGAATATTGATGCCGCCGACTTGGCTACTGAGCTGTTGCGCCGTCTGCCCCAGGTGGTCCATATCTCTGCCCACGCACTTCCTAACGGCAGCATCCTGCTCCAAGGGTTGCAGAACAAACCAAGTCCGCTGACTGGTTCGGAGCTGCGTCAGATCCTGCTTGGCTTGCCACTGCGGCCAAAGCTGCTTGTCCTGAACAGCTGCTACCTTGGCTGTGAGGCCAGGACGCTAACCGACGCGGTCGATGCAGTAATCGGATTCATGGACCCGGTGAGCGATGCGGCTGCCATCCTCTTCGCCGAAATCCTCTACATGAATCTAGCCCAAGAGCGAAGCGTGCAGGAGTCCTTCGATCAGGCGCGAAGTGTCGTCCAAGAAAAGACGCGGGTCGTCCTAGAGACGAAATCCGGCGTCGATCTAGCGCAGCTGCGGCTCTTGGTGCCCACGACCGCGTGAAGCGGTGGGTAAAGGAGGGTCAGCGCTGGGTGCAGGTAGAGCCGCTCGTGCCGGGCGGCTCTTGCCGGTGCGCGCCGCGGGCGATCCAATCGGCGATCGCCAGCAGCTGCTCGGTGGGCAGCGCGGGGCTGTTCTGTGGCATAGGTGCCCCGTAGCCCGGGTCGCCGTCCGCCGGCAGCTTCAGCTTCGTGAGGAGGAAGCTGTTCTCCGGATCGCACGGCTTGACCAAGACCCGCTGCTCACCGTTCGCCTTCGGGTTCCGCGCAGCCACGTTGAAGAGCGCGGCGTAGGAGTCGGTCACGAGATCCAATCCGCCCTGCGCACGCGGCCCCGCGGTGTGACACACTGAGAAGTTGCAGCTGGTCTTGAAGACCATCGCGTCGATCTCGGCGTAGTCGCGCGCCACCATGACCGGCTGCGGCTCGGCCGGCGAGCCGCAGCCCGATAACAGCGTGATCAAAAGTAGGGCTCTCACTTGGAGACACACTCCCCGAGCTCGCTGCAGACCTGGCCGATGTCGCAATCTTCCTTGCACCGCCCCCAGGAGACGCAGGGCGTGAACTCCTGATCCTTCTCGGCCGGATAGTAGAAGGCGAACATGTTGCAGTGCTCCTGCGTGAGCTCGCGCGGGCCGAACGAGATCCGCAAGTCGCTGTCGTTGCGGTAGTCGCAGTGCCACATGATGCGTTCGCCCGCGGTGAACGTCATCTGGCCGGGCTTGTAGATGTCGAAGTTCGGCTCGGCGAAGTCACTGGTGCGATAGAACTCGCTGCCGGTGGTCGCGCCTGGGTCAAGCTTGGAGGCGATGAACTGCTTGCCCTTGAAGTGATAGTGGCCCGCCAGCGCAGCCAGGTTCACCGCGCGCGGCAAGCGGCAGATCCCATCCACCGAATAGTTCGCATACGGCTGGATGTCGATCAACCGCTGTTGTCCGAAGATCGACCCCATGTAGCTTTTGACCTCGCCCGGCGCGCGAGTGTCAAAGTGGATATTGCCGTGGCCCTTATTTTTTTCGGTGATCAGCATCCCGGCATTCACGTAGTGCACCTGAATGAGGAGCTGCTGGTGCGCGTGCAGCCTGAAGGCGACGCCCGACGGGAACTCCCACTCTAGGTCCTTCTTCTGTGTCGCGGCCAAGAGGTGCCAGCGGTCGAAGTCCACCGCCTGAAAGCACGACTCCCTGCCGTCTTCGTGCGGTCTGTCGCTGAAATAGACGTGCACGTGGTGCGTGCCCTCCGAGAACTGCATCGTCACCTTGGAGAGATCGACATCAGTCTCGTTCGGGGATTTGAAGTAGATGCAGTCCTGCACCTCAGAGCCGGGTGGCACATCCATCTCGATCAGCGGCAGAGTCACTTTGCTGGACTGCTGCACGCCGTCGCACCCTGCCGCAAGAAACAACAGCAATATCCATTTCACGGGATTCATCTCGACCCTCCTCAGGGTGCAACGAACTGCAGCTCTAGCTCGATCTTCACGCTGTCGCTGATGGCGAACTTGTCCATGCCGAGCGGCACGTTGAAGCGCATGCCGAAGTCCCCGCGGTTGATCACTGCGCGCGCGGAGAAGCCGACGTGGGTCTTCTTGTCGAAGGGATAGACCTCGGCGCCGGTGAATTCAACGTCGAGCGTCACCGGCTTGGTGATTCCATTTATAGTCAGGTCGCCGGTGAGCGAGTATTTTTCACCGGCGCCGCTGACCGAGGTCGAGCGGAACGCCATCGTCCCGTTCTTCTCGATGCCGAAGAAGTCGCCCGAGCGCAGGTGCTGGTCACGATCGGCGTTGTTGGTATTCACCGAGGCGAGCTCGATATCGGCGGTGACTGTCGACAAGGTAAACTTCTCGTCGACCCGTAGCGCCGCCGAGAAGCGATCGAAGCGGCCGCGCACGTTGGAGAGCCCGAGGTGTCGCACGGTAAACTCGATCGTCGAGTGGGCGGCGTCAATGTTCCAGGTTCCGGGAATCAGCTGTGGGTTCATGGTCATTCTCCTTTGTTCTAGAAAGCTGCGAGCCCTTGGACTGCGCTCGCAGGAAGGCCTTCAACTTCGCCGAGCGGACTAAGAGTTCCGTCGTCCTGAATCCGATACGTGGCGACCTTCCCCTTGCCGGCGAGGAGCGCGTAGAGGTAGCGCGAGCGCCCGGCGGCCACCGCCACGATCTCAGTGGGCAGCGCCGAGGAAGTGAGTCGCTGCGTGGCGCCGCTCAGGTAGGTGAGCTTGCCATCAGAGTCGACGTCGTAGATGGAAATGGTGTCGCCGTGTGTGTTGCTGACGTAGACGTGGCGGAGCGTGTATGGCTCCATCGCGAACCAGCAGGCCTCGGTGAGGCCGCTCGGCACATCGCTGCTGATCGGACGCAGGGTACCGTCGCTCTCGATCTTGAACGAGGACAGCGCGCTCGCGTCCGGCGCCGGGATGCTGGTGGCGGTGCCGAGCGGCTCGACTACGAGCAGGTTGCCATGGCGGTCGAAGCCTTCGCCGAAGTAGGTGGGCAGCGTGGGGCCGGGCGCTCGCCAGATCTTCGGCGCGCCGGGCGTCCCGTTGCGCCAGTCGACCGGGAACACGTAGATTGAGTTAGTCCCCTTCACCTCGACCACCAGCGCATCGCCGTACGGGGTGAAGGCCACCTGCGCGGCGCTGCGCGCGGCGTGGGGTGGGCTGAGCCCGCAGTCGGAGAGCGGACCGAAGTTGCCCGGCGCGCACTTGTCCGGGCCGGACCCGGTGCCTGGGTTAATCCGCTGCGAGCCCTCGGGGATGCGGTTCAGCTTGCCATCGGTGGAGATGGTGAAGCCGGTGATGTTCGGGTTCACGTCGAAGCCGGACCCGCCGCTGCACTGGTCGGGGCCGCCCGCGTTGAGCACGTAGAGGCGATCCCCATGGGCGGTTAGGCTGTTGGGAAACAGGCCGCCCGACGGGACGGGAGCGCCAATCAGGGTCAGATGGCCGTCAGCGGAGAGGCGAAAGATCGAGATCGTCCCCTGCTTGCAATCGTGCTCGGAGTGCGCACTCGAGCTCTCGGTATTGACCGCGAACACCAGGCGCATGCGGCGGTGTAGCAGCAGCGCGCCCTGCGAGCCGAGCGGATCGGCGGGGTCGAGCTGCTCGCCGCTTCCGCCGCCGCCGGTGGGGACCGTGGTCGAGAGGGTCAGCTTGCCGTCTTCGCCGCGTTTGTAGACGACGATCTCGTTTTTGCCCGCCTGGTTGGTCATGGCGTAGACTGCGCCGGTCGCGGCCCAATCTAAGGCGCTGAGCCCGAAGTCCGCGGACTCCGGAGACGCAGGGCTGGGCGGCACCGGAGCCGGCTCCGGCACCGACTCCGTGTCGGGTTGCCCACATCCCGTAGCGATGAGGAGCGCGGATAGGAAAATCGATTTCGCATTCATGGTCTACTTCTCCTTAAGTGGATTTGCCGCTCAGCTTGAGTGGCAGGGTTCGAAGCCGCTCGCCGGTGGCGGCATATACTGCGTTGGCGATCGCGGCTGCGACCGGCACCGAACCGGGCTCACCGAGCCCGGTCATGGGTGCGCTTCCGTCGGTGACAAAGTCGATGTTGATCTCATCGACCGCGTCGCGGCAGGTCGCGATCGGATAGCTCTCCCACCCGGTGGTGGTGACCCGGCCGTCTCTGTGCCGGAGCTGTTCTAGGAGCGTCCAGCTCGCAGCCTGCTGGATACCGCCTTCGGTCTGGTTCCTTGCGCCCTGGGGATTGACGACCACGCCCGGGTCGAGCGCACAGAACATGCGCGCGAGCCTGATCTTGCCGTCGGTCACCTCGACCTCGGCCACTTCGGCGACGTAGGTGCCGTGGTAGATCGCACACGCTAGGCCAAGGCCGCGCCCTGTCTTGCCGCGCGGGCGCGCGGTCCACCGGCTGCGCTCAGCTACCGTCTGGAGCACGCGCCGCAGCCGCTGGTCGTCGAGATGGTTCAAGCGGAACTGGAGCGGATCGAGCCCCGCCAATGCAGCCAGCTCGTCCATGGTGGATTCGATCGCGAAGATGTTGGGCGCCGCGGCGAGTGAGCGGAACGCCGCGGTGCGCACCGGCGAATGTTCGACGAGGAGCCGGATCTTCGAGGCACCGATACAGTAGGCCGGGATGGCGTTCCGTCCCGAGGTGTAGCCGGCCATCTCGGGGTTGAAGCTGCCGACGTAGGTGTGCGGGTTGGTGAGCTGCTGGTAGTTCCAGCCGATGATCTTGCCCGCGGAGCAGACCGCGGCCTTCACATCGGCGACCACCTCGGGGCGGTTCGGCGCCTGGGTGAATTCGTCGGCGCGCGTCCATTGCACCAGCACCGGCCTGCCTACCGCGCGCGAAAGGCGCGCCGCTTCCACGGGGGCATCGCCGCTCGAGTTGCGACCATAGGTGCCGCTCGTGATCTGTGGGAGGATCCGCACCTGATCCTCGCGGAAGCCGATCGCGGCCGCGACCTCCGCGCGCAGCGCGAACGGGCGCTGGGTCCCAGCGTAGATAATCGCCTTATCTGCCTGCACATCGGCGACCGCCGCACTTGGGCCGATCGGTGCATTGGCGATGTGCGGCACCACGTAGCTGCCCTCTGCGACGTGCGCTGCGCGTGCAAACGCCGCGTCGAGATCGCCGCTATCACGCAGAACCACGTCGATGCCTGCCGGCGGCACCGCTTCGGGCAGCAGCCACTCCGACTCCAGCATCCGCACCGCGGCCAGCGCCTGCTCCTCGCGCTCGGCCACCACGCCCACGAAGTCGCCATCGCGCACTATCGCCACTACGCCACGCAGCGATCGCGCGCCCGAGTCATCGAGCTCACCCAGGCGGGCACCGCGGCGGGGCGGATGAAGCACCTGTCCGCGCAGCATGCCCGGTAGGCGCAGGTCGGCGACGAACTGGGCGCGGCCGGTGACGATGTCGCGCGCTTCGACGCGCTCGATCGACTGCCCAACGAAGCGCCGGCTCGACCGGCACGCAGTGTCCGGCGCGACGACTCCGCGGAGCGGCTCGTTGTCGACCAGCTCACGATAGGCGAGCGCGCGTCCGTCGCGTACGCTGCGCACTTGGCCTTCGGAAGTCTCCAGCTGATCGATCGGAAGATCGAGCGCGCGGCTGGCGCGGACAAGGAGCTGCGCGCGCGCCGCCGCCGCCGCCAACTGTAGCGCCCTGCCGTCGGCGGCAAGCGACATGCTCCCATAGGTGCCGATATCCCAGGGCACCTGATCGGTGTCGCCGAGAACGACCCGCACGCGATCTGTCTGCACGTCGAGCTCCTCGGCCACGATCTGGGCGAATGCGGTGCGGATGCCCTGCCCGTAGTCGACCTTCCCGGACAGCGCGACGATGGTACTGTCTGAGTCGATGCGGATCCTCTGCTCGATGAAGATCGGCGGCGCAGCGGTCATTTCATTGCCTCGCAGGCGCGACGCACTGCGCGGATGCAGCGCAGATAGACGCCGCAGCGGCACAGATTTCCGTCGAGCGCATCACGGATCTCGGCGTCGCTCGGCATGCGCGTGCGCTCTATCAGCGCCGCCGCCGATATTAGAAAGCCGCTCGTGCAGTAGCCGCACTGCATCGCATCCTCATCGATGAATGCCTGCTGCACAGGGTGCAGCTTTTCGCCGTCCGCCAATCCCTCGACCGTGGTGATCTTCTTGCCCACCGCCTCCTCGACCCCGACCAGGCACGCGGCGACCACATGCCCATCGCCGAGCACGTAGCAGGCGCCGCACTTGCCGTGGCCACAACCAAAGCGGGTGCCGGTGAGACTGAGATCGTCCCGCAGCACCTGCAAGAGCGTGGTGCTGCGAGGAACGCTCACCTCGTGCATCTGTCCGTTCACGTCCAGCAGATAACGCATGGTTATTCCTTGAACAGCGATTCCGCGTCGCCCCAATCTGCGAAGTCACGGAGGTAGCTCACGCAGGCGCAGAAGCTGCCGCGGGTTTGAAACGGGAAGTCGGTTCCAAGGAGCAGCCGGTTCGCGCCGAAAGACAGGCGCGCACAGTGCAGTGCAGCCGGGTGCAGGTTGACTGTGTCGTACCAGAAACGGCGCAGGTGATCGCGCACACTCCCCTCGAAACGGACTGGATTTCCTCTGTCTCGCTCGAGCTTCACGTAGAACTCGATCCGCTCGAGCACAAATGGCAGTGCGCCGCCAAGGTGCGGCACGATGAAGCGCACGCGCGGATATCGCGTAGTCATCCCCGAGAGCACCAGCCGCAACGCAGCGATCGTGTCCTCAAAGATCGGCCCCACCATCCACTGCAGCCCCAGATCCTGCGGTCCCAGCGCGGCGCCCACCGGGTGGAGGAACACTACCGCGGCGCGCCGATCGAGATCCTTAAAGACAGGAGCGAACGCGGGATCGTCGAGCGCCTGTCCGGCCACCGAGCAACCGAGCGTGATGCCCACCATGCCGAGCCGGTCCAGGCACCGCTCCAGTTCCAAGCGCGCCGCTTGGACGTGGGGTAGCGGCAGCGCGCCGAACGCCGAGAAACGCGAGGGATGGACGTGACACACGTCGGCGTATAAATCGTTCGCCAGGCGCGCTGCCTCAATCGCCGCCTCGCTCGCTGCGAAGTCCGGAGTCAGGATGCCGACCGAGAGGACCTGGCGGCGGATGCCAGTCTCGTCGAGCAAACTCAGTCGCTCGTCCAGTGTGAGCTGCCCCGAGGGGGCGCAGTCCACCGCGAGGACCGAACGACTGCCGAGCGAACGCATGCGGCTTAGCAGCTCGTCGGGGTAGTAGTGCGCGTGCACGTCGATCACTGGTAGAGCCTGACGATCCCAGAGATGTTTTCACCGCCGAGCCCCTTGCGATGCGCAGAGGCGTAGACCTCGCCTACGGCGCTGCAGGCCGGCAGCTCGGCCGCAAGGGCACGCGCAGTCTCCTCCAGATAGCAGAAGTCCTTCTCGACCAGCTTCACGGGGAACAGCGGAGCGAATGAGCGCGCGACGATCTGCGCGCCCACCGCCTGCATCGCCGGGCTCGAGACCGGCATCGAAGCCATGATGCTGAGCGCATTTTTCACATCGATGCCCGCGCGGCCAATCAGGCCGACCACCTCCGCCAGCACTGCGACCTGGCAACCAAACAGCGCGTTGACCGCGAGCTTCATGGTAGCGGCATCGCCCGGGCCGCCGATGTGGTGGATCGTGGAGCCCATCGCCTGGAGCACTTCTTTTGCCGCCGCTAGCGTCGCTGCGGCGCCGCCCACGAGGTAAATGAGCCCACCTGCATCCGCCTGCGGGCGCGAGCCCACCACCGGCGCCGCAAGGTAGCGCGCGCCCGCTTCTTCGATCTTGCCGCCGAGCTCGCGCACCCACCCGGGCGTCACGGTGCTCGACTCGATCGCGATCGCATCTTTCTGCAGGCCTTCGGCCGCGCCGACTTCGCTGTCGAGCCAGACCTCGCGCGAGGCCTTATCATCGGTCACCATGCTGATGACCACTTGGCTGCGCCGGGCCGCTTCGCGTGGCGAGCCGACCACTGTCGCGCCGTCGACCTCAAGGGTACGCAACCGGTCGCGTGAGCGGTTGTAGACCACGACCGGAAACTCCGCTTTCAACAGTTGTTTGACCATCCGGGACCCCATGGCCCCGGTTCCGAGCACTGCTACCGTCGGTTTTTTCATGGCTTCTCCTTTCTTGAGAGACAATCGAGGCCGGCGCGAAACACGCCGGTAATGGACTCGCGCAGCGCCGCTTCTACATCGGGCGCGCAATCGAACCAGGCCCGCCACTCCACGTGCGTGGTGTTCATGGGGCGAATCGCGGACAACCGTAGGGTCGCGAGGTAATCGCTTACCGGAATCGGCGTGTCCAAGAGGGTGTAGCTGAGGCTGTGCTCCGCATCGTCGAGCGCGACCAAGCGCTCCCGCAGGGTCAGTCCGTCCTAGATCGGAAGAGCACACGTCTGAACTCCAGTCACGCCAATGTATCTCG
>CALFYE010000501.1 GCA_937952145.1 uncultured Myxococcales bacterium | reverse complement strand
TTCTTAAATAGCTCTGTCAATATCTCGTAACTCGAATACAAACCCCAAGCGACGAGCAGCGCATTGGCGGCAATGCCGATGGGGCCAGAAACCACGGTGCCGATGACCCACCCGGCAAACAGAATGCACAGCGCCCACAGGTTCGCCGTCGTGAAGATCGATGCAGCCGTCTCCAGCGCTGCCCCGGTCAGGTGCTCACGCGAGTAGGCAATCGACCGGGCCATGCGCTGCGCCGTCGCGACAATCGCGGTCTTGGCTTCCTCAATCGTCGCCACTAGCTCTTGCCAGCAAGGATTCTTGCCGCCTCCGCACTGGTGTATCGACGACGGAGCAGCGCCGCGACCAGCTCGTCCGTCGCTTCGGGCAGCGGGTAGACTTCCAGCACGACGGCTTTGGCCTGTTCCCAGCCCGGCCACTGCGCCAGCGCCGTGAGCGACGCGCCTTTGGTCGATAGCTCGACGAGCCGCTGCCGTGTGAGGTCTGGCGTTTGCCCCAGTTCCAACATCCCGCTCGCCGCCACATCGGGCAGGCCCGGAATCTTGTCGAACCGTGAAAACAGCGGCTCGGCGGAAAGTCCGGCTTTCGACAGCCGATACGTCGCCCCCAGGTCGCGGTCGCGCAGCCACCAGGCCGCCACCAACACCGCCAAACACCACAGCGTGTCCGGCGGCAGCTCCATCAAACCATCGGCTGCACGAACCAACGTGCGAGCCAGTCGCTCGAGCCGTTCCATCTCCGTCCTCCCCCCTGGCGTGGCATCCCACGCCAGCGCGCGCCTACTTCGCCGATCCCCCCGACGCTGCCAACTTGGCCAGCGCAGCGTCCCGCTCGGCAGTCACTTTCGCCAGCGTCGAGGCATCGACTTTGCCGTCGGCCCAGCGAATCCGCAGCGCCCGCACGAGGTTCGCAAACCCAAGGTGCGTAAAGACGTTGGCCGCTTCCGACGCGATTTCGCGCTTGAGGCTCGGCAGCTTCCCTTTTGGGCGCGTCAACAGCTCCGTCAGATAGACCGCCATGCCGATCATCACATGCGGCGCGCCCTGCATGACATCGGCGTTCTTGCCCATCCACGAGTCCTTGCCGCTCCAGTTGCCGAGCGACCGCACCGCCCAATTGACCAGCTCCGTCGATATCTGCGCAATCGTGCCGCCCCCAAGATCCACGGCCACGCGATGCGTCTTGGTGGTCTGGTCTTGCACCCGTCTTTCCGCAACCGCGAGCGCCCGTTTGGCTCGTTCTCGCCGTGTGGGCTTGGTGTTCAGGTTCTCCTTGACCAGCGCCAGTGCGTTTGCGCTCGCGGCCAGGTCGCTGATTACGCTGTCGGATACATCGGTGTTGCGTCGCTTTGTTGTCATCGAACCCCCCAGATTCGTAGTTCGTCGTCGCTCGGAACCTCCGAGCGCGCAGCAAGTCTCTCAAGGACGGTTTGCACCATCTCTTTTTGTTCAAAGGGCGCAAGCTCCGAACTCCAGTCCTGCCGACCCAGCACCAAGTCGTGGGCGAGTCGCGCGATATCCAGCGTTCGGAATGCACGCAGAATCGAGCCAGATGGCAAATGGATAAGCAAAAAGGGCATATCAGGAAAGCCATCGTCCTGCACAACCGCCAGATCGGCACTGGCCAAGAGCGGCACCGCACTCACGCGCTTTCCAGTGACCGAATTGGCATATCGCACAGAGCTACTCAGCAAGACCCCGCGAGGAAAACGAACGCCCCACCACTGCTCAACGGTCAGCGCCACATTCGAGTACGTGAAGTCCGTCCGTGTCGAAGTCACAAAGCGATAAAATTCCGTATACGTTTTCAGATCGAAATCCGCGAGTGTGTCAATGGTCACTTTGGGGTTATAGGAATCCACCAAATCAAACCCAGAACCCACTCGAATCGGAACCAGAAAGTCGAGTGCCGTGCCTTTCACCATCTGCACAATCTCTGGCCACCATGCCTTGAGTCGCTGTCGCCAGTTTGCGCTACAGATTTTCAGCCCCAGAAGCTCAAATGTGCCTGAACTCCGAACGCTGGCAAACAGCGCAAGGATCTGTCCTTTCAAATCCTCTTCAGGATAATTTGGGTGCGCGTGCTTCTCTTGTGGCAGATAGCCGAGCGTAAGAAACTGCCCCAAGCCCTGTTTGAAGTCAGCACTGTCGTCATTCATATCCCGTTTGTGCCATTCGACAGTTCCAAACTCTCGCCAGCCGTAGACCAGTCCCTGGACTTTGCCGATCTCGACGGCACCATGAAGCGTCCAGCCATCAATGATGGGAACGGAGTTGATGTCCAAGTCGTGGTCAATGGCGATGTCCCGATCGAGGTGGGCCAAGACCCATGAATACGGCCACACATCCTCGGGAATGTTCTCGATGGAGCGCCGAAGCTTCTTGATCTCCTCCTCAATGATGAGCTTCCGCTCGCTGTCGAGTGAGCTGTTGCGCAGCGACTTCACCCTGGACACCAGCAGCTCGAAGTCACGCCAAGCGCGACCCGCAATCTGCTTGCGCCGTCGCATTTCCTGCGACGCTTTCAGCGCGGCGATGGCCGCTTTGGCGCTCTCTTCGTCTTTGGTCATGAAGAGCACCATGGCCTCCGAGTCAATCTCGTTGTCGGCGGCAGGGTTGCTCAGCGCATTGTCTGCCGACTCGATGAGATCACTCATCCAGCGCAGCTTGCCCAAGATATACTCATAGCGAACCACATCCAGCGACCTGCGTGCCATCAAGACTTTGATATCGACGTTGCTCTGTAGATTGCCTTGGCGCACGGCTCGTCCGTTGCGCTGCCTCAGCGTATTGGGCTCCCACGGCAAGTCGAGGTGATACACCGTGCAGGTTCGCCTGTGTAGATCGATTCCTTCATATGCGGCTTGGTTTGCAATCACCACGTCGTAACGCGGCATGATCTCCTCCACCTCGATGGTGCCGTCGGGGGCAACCACCGCCGGAACACCGTTGAACTCGTCGGAGATGGCAAGCCGTCGGACTGGATCTTTGGCAATCTCGCCATTGATCACGGCGATTCGCTCCCTCGGCATTCCAGCTTCGACCAGAAGCTCCAGCAGCCACCGATGAACCGCCACGTTGTCGCAGAACACGATTTGACCGCAGCCTGGGTTGGTCATGATCAGCTCGACGCAGAGATCGAGCTTGGGCGAGTGCATATCCGCCACCTTGCCAGCAGACGCATAGGTGAACTGCGTTCGGAGTTTCTTTTTCTTGGCCCACTTGCGCTTGGCAATGTTCCAAAGGTTGCTCGTCTCCAGCTCCCAATCGTTTACTATCTCAGTATTCTTTTTTGCTTCTTCAAACAGCTCATCGATCTTTTGGCCTGACGCCTTCCGATTGCCACCGGCCATCTCAATCAAAATCAGCCGTCGCTCTTTTTCTTCCTGCGGAAGATCGGGATGATTGAAGGACACCTGCGTAAATTCATAGTGTGCGGGAGTGACTGGACCTTCGACCAGCGCGGGATGGATCGTCGCAAGCTGCATCTTGGCGAGGAGTGAGAGCGCCTGATTCTTCAGCTTGGCAGCATTCTTCCCGCCGTGTGCCATGGAGCGAACGGCAGCGGTGTACTTGTCTGCCAACTTGTAATAGAGGTTGCTCTGCTCCATGGTCATATCAACCAGCATGGTCGAGCTTTTGCTCTCAGGAAGTTTGAGGCCCACTTCCGCAGCGGTCTTAAACTCGGCATATCTGAAAATGACATCGCGCAGCTCCAGCAAGTTGCGAAACCCGGACACGACACTCTGCTCGCGTATTTCCATGTTCGGCTGAACCACGTCGCGACGCTCAATCTGGAGATAGCGATCGATAAATGCTTCGACGGTGGGGATTCCCACGTTTGCCCACGCCAGCTCGTTGACCAAGTTGATCAGTGTGAAATACTCAATCGGTGAATTTTTGGCCGGTGTTGCGCTCAGTAGATACGTGCCGCCGGGCGTGCCAAGGCGCTTCGACAGGTTGTGCCGATATGCCGCAAGCTGATATCCGCGCTCGCTGCCGCTTTGAATCGCGCCAAGGTATTTGGGACTTCCACCCTCAAGCTGTCCAACGGCCCAGATGTTCTTAAAGTTCTGCGCTTCATCAATGAGCAAGAAGTCAATGCCAATCTCTTCAAACGTAATGGCGTTGCTCGCCGTATCCGCAGCGCGAACCGCCGCAAACTGCTCGAGGGCTTCGCGGTGTAGGGCGACGTTGCGCTCGGACAGACCGCCGAGCTTCTCTGTCAGTGCGACCAGCGTCTTTTCGCGCTCGATCGACTCCCGCAGCAGATCCTGCGCGACGTGCTGCCGGATCACTTCACGCTGCTCCAGGTCCGCTTCTTCCCAGGCATCCTCACCGACGATGGCGATGGCTCGCTTGTCGCTGACTTTGGGCGGCTCCTTCGCTTTTCCGGTGCGCTCTCGCTCTTGGGCGCGCTCGATGATCTCGGCAAACTCGCGCGCATCGAGCTGAAGCTTGCGGGCCAGCAGCGGCGTCGATTCCGCAAACTGCTTCCACGCTTCGTGACGCAAGCCGATGGTCGCGAAGAACGAGTAGGGCACAATCGCGCAGTCGTATTGACCCGCTTGGAATCGTCGCCACTTGAGTTCGCGATCCTCTTGCGAGTCGGGGCCGCTCACCCAGACGCCCGCGCGATTCAGCTTGCGATTCGCGCCGACGACCACCACGCGATAGTCCGGCAGACAGCGCAGGATGTCCCGATACCACTTCCAGACGAGCGTGTTTGGCACCACGACGAGGGGACGCCGACAGACGCCGCGCTCACGCTGGATGGCCATGGTCGCGATTCCCGAGAAGGTCTTGCCAACGCCTGTGTCGAACGCATTGAGCCCGCCGTTGTGGTGGACCAGACGACGGACGACGGCGCACTGGTGCGGCTTGAGCACGATCTGGCTTCCCCAGCGAGCGATCTGCAACGGCGCGCTCTCGAACGTCGGAGCGACGAAGCTGGCCAGGACATAGCTGCTTTCGACTTGATCGACTCGGCGCTGGTCTTCGAGCAGCCAGTTGCGAAAGTGCAGCGTCTTGGCTGCGGTATAGGCCATCCGAGCACGCTCGAGCGCTTCCTCGCTGGATTCCTCCTCGCCCTCGTCATCGACGATCTTTTCGTAGGGAGGCTGAAAGAACTGGAGGTCCAGGTTGATCCAGCCAAACAGCACCGACTCCTCGTTCTTGCCGCCGATCCGCTTTTCGAGGAAGGCATACGGCGTGCCCTTGTACGTGAGCAGCGCGGCGGTCCGCTCCAGCTCGGCGACCGGCTTGCCGAGCACTTCGCTCATCCACGCGCGCAGCAGGTTGAGCGGCATCCACGTAAGCCGAGGACTTGGATCAATCTCGGAGATCGACGGGAACCGGATCAGGCTGCGCAGCCTGTTGACCTGGGCAGCGGTCAGCGGATCGTCTTTGTGGACGATGGCGCGACCATAGCGCTCGCCGACCAGACCCGTGTAGTAGTCCGTCTCCGCGAGCCAGACCGGCGGATCGGTCCAGTCCTTGGCGAAGCTTGCCCGTACCAGCTCGGCTTCCAGCGTTGCGGTGTCTGGATTGCCAAACGCAAGGCTGGCGCGAAAATCGCGCAGCGCGGTTTCGGTAAACGGTCCGCGCTCCCGCAGCAGCCATGCGGCGGTGTCGGCGATCGAGTCGCTGCCGCTGTATCGCGCCGCGACCTGCTGTGCCTTGGCCAGCGTCTCGGCAATCTTGCCGTCCGGCTGCCAGACCGACAGCAGCGCGGCCACGCCGTCTACATCTTGGTAGCTCGTGATCTCGTCCAGTCGGTTGCTGGCGGCAAACGCGATCACGTCATCGAGCAGCTCGCGATGCTGGGCGCGGGCTTGCGCAAGCGAGGGGAGGCTTCGCTCCGCGATCAGGTCGAGGTACTTGGCGACTCGACGACCGAGCAGACTGGCCCCGAGGACGGCTTCGGGTAGCTCGGCAAGCCGCTGTCTTTCGGCCCTCACCGATCGCGGCAGCTCGGGCGAGACACGCTCGACCTGGCAGGTCTTGCAGCGCTCGCGCAGGAGCATGTTTGGCGGGAGCCCCTGAAATTCGCCCTCGACCTCGTAGCGATAAGCGTCTTCGTCGCCGTCCTTTCCGCGCTCGGTGCCGAGCACATGCGACTCAGTGACCGAAAAATACTGTCCCTCGACGATGAAGCGATCCTCATCGAGCACCGCTGGCAGCGTGCCCCCGCGCGACTCAAGGAGCACCAGATCGGTCACAATTCCGGCACCGGGATAAATCGACGACGGCAGCCGAAACGCGGCGATGAGGTGGTGCGAGCGCAGCACTTGCTCCCGCAGCGCGACAAACTGCGCAGGCTTCCCCGTCATAAAGCCATACGGGATGATGAACGCGGCGACTCCGCCCTCGGCCAGAAGCCGCAGCGTTCGGCGCAGAAAGTACCAATACGCGCGCTTCTCTCGATACGTGGGATCGGGATCGATGGCCGTCTCTGCGCCTCGCTGCCCAAAGGGGGGATTGCACAGCACCAGCCCAAGCTGTCCGTCGAGCCGACCCGCCGTCGAGACAGTCCACTGCTCAAACGAGGTGTTCAGCACAGTCAGCTCGGGCCGCGCCCGCCGCAGCAGCGCTGCCGCCAGCGGGCTGTACTCCAGCGCCGTCCAGCTCAGCGCTTCAAAGCCCGGTGTCGAGGCTGCGTTGAGGAGCCGCCCAATGCCCGCCGAAGGCTCCAGCGCGAGCACATCCCCGGACGAATGCCGGGGAAGGTGCGGGATGCGAGGCAGAAGCAAGCGCGCCAGCTCCGACGCCACCTTGGTCGGCGTGTAATACTCATGGATCAGCGCCTTGTCGTCGGGTACGAGCGCTGGCGGCAGATACGTCTTCGCCGCTTCGAGGGAAAGACCGCCCCAGCCCGTGTACCGCAGAATCGAAGCCGCGTCGCCCGGCTTGGGCGGCGACAGCAGGGTGGCAATCGCCTCAAAGTTCGCGGTCGTCCGCTCGCCTGGGCTTGTGGGCGGGTCACGCTCCAAAAGCTCTGCCAGCGCCAATGGACCCACGGCCAGGTTTGGGTCTGGCGGCGGAAGGTGGAGCTTGCGACCCATCCCCAGCTCGGCCCCGGCCTGCTCCAAAAGCCGCACGCGGAACTCGAGCCTGCGCTCTGCCTCCTCGTCGCCGACTAGGCCCTCTAGCTGCGTTTGCTGGACCAGCTCCTCGAGCCGCTGACCGTGTTTGGCCCGATCGACCTGCACCGGCTCCGAGGTCGAGACGTGCTTGGCAAACCACGTTCCCGCCACCTCGGTCAAAAGCGCCTGCGAAGCGTCATCAGACCAGTAGGCAGCGCGGGCGAATCCGGCGAAGTCGGCGCGATCAATCACGTCGGGCAGATCCGCGCCCGACACGCCATCGGCCTCGTAGACCACCAGCCGGTCCCCAGCCACGCCCGGCACCAAGCGATACACGGTCTTGCTCGTCGCTGTCAGCTCGCCAAAATCCAGCTCGTAGCGGTCGCACAGTTCCTGGACCACGGCGGTCAAGTCGGGACGGTGGGCCAGCACGCGCGAAAGCAGCCAAGTCTGCTCCGCTCGGCCCGCTTTGCCCGCCCAGGCTCGTATCGTGTCCGCTGTATGTCCGGCCCACTTGTGTCGGTTGGCCGTGTCCAGACGGTCGTCGATGGGCTCGAGGAAGGGCCGTAGCGCCTCGGCGATCTGCGCCTGTACGGAGACACGCCGCCGAGCAAAGAAGTCTTGAGCATAGGCTGCATCGACCCCTGGCGGCGGGGAAGCGACGAGCATGGCCTCGAGTCGCTCTACGATCGCATGCGCTGCATCAAGAACATCCATCGACATACCCTCTTTGGCGATTGCGTCCGCTTGCGCCTACTTGCCGCTGCCCAGCCCAAGATTTTTCAAAATATCCGTCAGGCTCTTCCCGATGGCTGACTCCATCTTCTGATCCCTGTCGTCCGTCGCTGGAGCGGCGTTCTTTCGTTGCTCTGTCTTGACTTGATCAACCGACTGAAGCTGCGCCACGGGTTTCCTCCTGCCTTTCGCCTTTGGCTCTTGTGGGGCTTTGGCTGCCTTTGCGGCTTTGGGCTCTTTGGTCTTTTGGGTCTTCGGCTCTTTCTTCACCACTTCGATGGCAGGGCTCGCTTGCGGCTTGGTCGGCACTTCTAACGAAGGAAGGTGCTTTCGCCACGCCGAGTAGCCTTCGCTTGCACGGTCCACTTCGGCCTGTTGCAAGTGCGCGCGGGCCATGTCGATTGCCTCCGCAAGCTCTTGTTCCAGCCTTGCGAGCTGCTGCCGCTTGGCTTCCGCCTGTGCCTCCGTTCTTGGCGGACGAGCCTGCAAGTCTTTTACGAAGTCTGCGATCTTGGCGCGTATGGCCTTAGCCCGCTCGCTCGACTTCGACGCAAGCCGCTTGCTCGTCTCGATCTGGCTCGATTCGCGCAGCGCTTTCAGCGGAGTCAACTGCCCCCGCTGCGAGCGAAGCGGTGCTCGCGCCACACCACGCCGATAGTCAACGTCGATAGCCGGTGAAGCGAAAATCGTCTTGCCATCACAAGTACATGTGCTTTGCGCTGTGGCTTCGGCGTTTCGTCCAGCCCGCCAAAGCTTGTCCCACAGTGGCTTTAGCGACAAAAGATCCTTTTCCGACAGCGTGGCATTCGGATAGGTTTCGGCAAGATACGCAATCAAGTTCGCGTAAAACGAAGCGGGCGGATCTTTGTCAACACGAGATGGCAACACTCGAAGCGTCATCTGCTTAACCTCTTTCTGATTGCACTGCGCACTTTGTCAATGATCAGCTCGCCAAATTCCTGCACGAACTCTTCCGTGGCGATTTGAAGGGCTTTGGTCTGCAAGCTCGACGCCTGCTGCGGATTCAGCTCAATCGGTGCTTTGCAGTGACCGCAGACCATTCGGTCAAAGCGAGTTGGCCGCTGCAAGACGCGATTGGCTTCCCCGCACTCTGCGCACAGAATTGCACCAACTTTGTCGGCCCACTGCTTCCGATCTGCGACATACTTTTGCCGCTTGTCTTCGTCCTCCAGCACTTCCCACGCCAGATTGATCAGTGTGGCCGCTTCATGGCTGCCGCCAGAATCCGTATGCGCATGGCGCATCGAATTGCGATAGGCGGATTTGAGCTGTGCCGTGGTGCTACCGGGCTTTGCTCCGATGACTCGCCACAGATTCTTGTTTGCGAGACTGGCTGTCATTTCCTAAACCCTTGGATCAGCGAGGTCAGATCACCTGACTCGAACATCTTGAGGGCTTCAGCGCCAGAGAAGCCAAAGAGGGTCAACGCACCAGATTCAACCAATTGAACCAGCCGATTGCGATCGATGCTGTAAATCCCATGTTGCGGCGGTGGAATCGTAAGAACCACCTCACTGAGCTGATCGGAGCGAATCAGCTCTGCAAGCCGCTCGGAGTCGCCCCAAAAGCCAAGAATGGACTGCTCAGCCAGTCGCAACAGATCGTCTTTGGCAATCGTGACCTGCTCGGCCTTGGCGGTTTGGACAGGCTTGCGCGTATGTGCCTGGGCGAAATGCTCCATTGCAGAGGCGTTTGTCGTATCGCTGCCAGGGTTTCCAAGCTCGGCATCCGCCAAAACCTGTGATAGCCCACGCGCGCCTGACGCAGCCCCCTTTGACAGCAGGTTCAACACCACATCCTGCTGCTTTGGTGAAGGGAGCTGACCTTTGCCAGCAACCGCGCCAGCGACCGTGGAGATCATGTTGATGAACGAAATGGCGACCCCGGCAAGATCCGGTGGTGGCGGCGGCGGTGGCGGCGGCGGTGGCGCTGGCTGGAACAGCGGATCTTTGACCCGACGTGCAACCTCATCGGACATTCGCAGAAGACGATTCGCCGCATAGTCAATTGCGTCGAAATGTCTCAAGGCTTTTTCAGCATAGCCCGATTGCGCGGCATACAGCTCTTTGCGAAACACCGAAGACATCTGCTGCCACTCGCCAAGCTCTCGCGTGTACTGCGCATTGTTGATAATCGTCAGCTTCTCAAGCTCTAGCGCGCTGTCTGTCGCCGCTTCGGTCTGCATCACGTAGGAACGAAGCTGGGTCGCTTGAGCCGTCGTCACTTCATGGGCCAGGCTTGGTCCAGCGTCCACGCCGCTTGGCACAGGGGGCGGCGTTGGAAGCGACTTTAATACAGTCGGAGGTGGCGGCGAGGGAGGCGGCGGTGGCGTCGGAGACGCAAGCGAAGGTGTCGCTGTGCTCGACTGCGCAGGCGTGGATGTTGCCGACTCCTGTGGTTTCGCAGTGAGCAGACCTAGCAGCTTTTCATGTGCCCTAGAGACTGGTGCTGCCTGTTCTGATTCCGCTGACTGTTTGGCGTCAACCGGAGCGTTCGAGCCATTAAGCTGTATCGGTATTCTTGTTCGTATCTGCCGATTGTGAATATCAAATGTATCCATAAAACATAATCCAATTAGGTTGGCGGGAATCAAGTTTGGCAATATCTGGCCCTTGCCCGGAACAACATACGGACCGCTCGGAGATGTGACGGTTAGTCGTACATAGCGCTCATCGGAATTTAGAATTTTTTCAATAGTCCGTGCGTTGCTCATTTGTAGACTCTAATTGAAAGCGACCCTTGCAGCGTCAGGCATCGCTCAGCGCCTACGATATGCACACTGAACTCATCCGCTGGCATATGGCTGAGGCGCTCATCAAACAAAATTACGCGGTAATTCCCGGAGACTGGCAAAGGCGGGAATTTCTCAAGCGGCAGAATGAGAGCGGCGTCACCTGGGTAGTATCTCCAGTATTTCCGCCCTGGTGCCCTATATCCAAATCTGACGAATGTGGCTCCGCGTTGAATTGATAAATCATTTACAGCCGACAAAGGATCAGATGAGCTTATGGCATCTGCGGTGCTATGGCATCCAATCTCCTTGCATTTCGCCGAGCAGTACATAGCAGACCAATGGACTGATTCGGGTAGTTCTGCTCTGCACTCTCTGTTGCGGCAGAAGCGCTTCTTCATGATTTCATCATACGAAATTTTAAAGAGCAGATCAAGTGGATGAACTTTGCTTCACATGATGTGTCTCCAAATGAGATGATGCCAACTCATTTTGACCTGTCATCGAGAATGGATTAGCGATCAAAAACCGCGTATACTGAGTTTCAACTAATCATCAACAAATATTCTTTGACAAAATATTGCCAACAGAAGATCGCAGGTTAATATGATATCGAATAATGGCTCATGATAAATGCGCAAGATAATGGGTTCAAAATATGACACGAGAAAATTGCACATGATAGTCACAGCCAAAAATGACGCCTTATGATTGCACCTGAATTAGGTGTCATTTTCAGCGTTAATTTAGCTTCTCATTGCAACTTGCTAGCAAAAAGTGTGCTCATTGATATTTTCGTGTGAAATTGATAACTTGCTTCCATGTGTTCTAAATGATCACACTGCGCACATCGCTGGAGAAATGGCATCAGAATATGATGCCATAATATGATGCCATAGTATGACACCATTATATGATGTCATATTATGATGCCATATTGTGTCATCATAATACTGTGTATTATTTTGACTCCGAAGTCTGTCATCAGAATGAGTTGTCGTAATATTGCGACTTATTAAGATATAATAATCTGATGTCTTACTTCGATGTTGCATAATGGGAAGGTTCTCGTAATTGCGCATTTTCAATGTCGAGCAGATTGACTCTCAATGTGGTTCTGCTTCGCCTGCTTCAAGCGACAGCACGTCCTAACTTCTCATTTGTGGATGGAGCATCAACGATCAGCGGAGAAAACGTGCGATCGGCATTTCCGATCGAGTCGATCTGAAATTGGCACTGCTCGTCGGGGAAGTTCCTAGCACCAGCGATCAGGCCAGCTTTGGTGCGGAACTACTGGAGCACTTCATGTCGCGGGAATCGTCACTTGCGGCTGTCTTTTGGTCTGGCGCTCGTGCCGACGACAAGGCCGGTGTTTCGGTGGATCTTGCGTCCGCAGTGTTCACACTCGACTGCTGAACGATCGCGCGCCCATGGCTTGGGGTCTTTGGGAATCCGTTCCCCGCAGCGACAGGCGATGGACTCCATCACGATGCAGCGCTCGACGAAGCCCAGGATTCGGCCATCCTTGCGATCGAAGAAGCGCAGACACGACAGGCAATAGAGGTAGCCTCGTGCGTTCAATCGCGGATAGCCGTTTCGAGTGCAGCCGGAAAAGCCCTTTTGTTTCGCGCTGTTACCGCAATAGCACTGTGGTTCTGTGCCTGGATCTAGTGCGTAGTCCACAAGCTCGATCGTCCGGCTCAGCTCCGCACAGAGCGGCACGACAGTAGGGTTGCGGAGCCCGGCCCGAAAGAGCTGCTTGACCACATCCGGTGAGTCCTCGCTGTCGGCGATGAACTGAAGGAGCGGGAACGGCTCCGGCTCATCGTCGAGACGAACAAACAGGTGATTCATCACCCGCTGCGAGATGCCGTGCTGCGCAGCGAGATCCAGCACTCCGGCAGCGCTCCCCCATCGCCGCGCAAGCCCCTCGTCATCGATCAGGCTGCTCGTGTCGTCGCTCACCAACGCTTCTAGTTCCGTCAACATGCGTGTCCTCCTTCCCCCCAGCGCTTTTCACTCCGCTTGCAATCAGCCGATTTCGCCAAGCCGCTT
>CALFYE010000500.1 GCA_937952145.1 uncultured Myxococcales bacterium | reverse complement strand
AGCTCGATATCATGGCCCTGCATCCCGGCGTAGTGCGCACCGATCTCGGCGCGCGTTCGGGACCGCTCGGCTGGATTCTGCAGCTCGTCAAGCGCCGCTGGGAATCGCCTGAGGTCTGTGCCGCGCGACTGGCCCGCATCCTGACGCGGCCGCGCTGGTCACCACCCGGCCAAGCGCGCTGGTGCGTCGAAGAGACCGAGCAGCCCTGGCCCGCCGTGGCCGACTCCCTGGAACTGCGCCGCGCCGTCAACGAAGTCAGCGACAAGCTCCTCATCGAGCGCTAGCAGAATCGAGGCTCGAGCCTCAGCGCGCCGAGGCCACAGCGGCCGTTGTGTCGTCGACGATCGGTGCTGCGGTCAGCGGCAAGAAGTCGTCCACCATCGGTTACGACGCAGGCGCGATAAATGAAGCAGCGATGAGGGTCATGCCGCGCACAACAATAGGAAGCCACCGATGGAAAGTCTTAAATGTGCACAAAGGATCCTTATCGTCCATTTGCGCAGTACAACGCCTTGATGCTTGCCAGTCGACGGGGAGCGGGTTCCCTGCTGACCGGGCGGCACAGGTGCGCCGCGGGTACGCTAACATACTCACAAGCGGCGCGGCTCCGCTACGACTGAGGAAATCCCGGCGCTCCGCTGTTCAGCGTTTGCGCCCATGCACCACCCACACACGGTGTGGGACCGGCATCGGATCGGCTGGAAACTCCGTCTGTAGGAGCCGCGCCAGCTCCGCATCGAAGGCCACCACCTGCTGCGGCGACAGCGTCGCTCCCACGCCCTGGCTGGCGCGAATCCGGCCGCGCCAGCCGGCATGGGTGTAGCTGACGTGGTGATCGTAGGACCACGTCTCGATGTCTGTGAGTCCTCCTTCGCTGAGGTCGTGCACGAAGGCAGGATAGATCCCGACCCCCATGCCCAGGCGGATGTGCGGCTTGGGCTGGGTCGGGTTGTGCTTCTCGATCAGCTCTTCGGTTCGTTCAACGACATTGTGCAAAAAAGGAATCCAGTCAAATGCCGCAATGAGCAGCACGCCGCCGGGCCGCAGCAGCCGCTGCACTTCACGCAGCACCGCTGGTCGATCGAACCAGTGCCAGCACTGTCCGGCAGAGATCACGTCGAGGCTGCATGCCGGCAAGGGAATTCGCTCCGCAGGTGCCTGCAGGTACTCGATCTGCACGCCGGCCTGATCGTCCAGCTTTTTCGATTCGGCGATCAGCGCTGGCGAGATGTCCAGTCCGAAGACCCGGCAATCGGCGCGGGCGAAGCCGCGCGCCAGGACGCCGGTTCCTGTTCCCAGGTCGAGCAGTTCCTGTCCAGGCGTGCCGATTCCCTTGGCCGCAAGCTTCGCGAAAAGAGTGTTGGGGAAGCCGATGCGGTGGGCGACATAGTCCCTGGCGGTTCGCCCGAAATCGACCCACGATGAGTCTGCGCGCTGGCCCTCTGCACTGTCCATATCAATTCCCACCCTCGCCACTATGACTTTGGTCCCAGGCGCACGGCCAGGGCTTGTTTCAAGCTGCCGTACGATTTGATGCGCGCCACTAGCTGGTCTGCTTGGCAGAGCGTTTTCGCGAGCTGCGGGGAGACGCCGGAGAACACGCAACGGCTCCCCAGGAGCTCCACCGCTCCGATGATACGCACGATCTCAGCGACCGAGCTCGGGCCCAGCTCTCCAGTGCCTGTAAAGTCAAGGATGACGGTGTGGGCGCGGTGGGCGACCACCATCGCCAGCAGCCGCTCGGCCATATACTGGGCGCGGGCGCGGTCGATGCGGCCAATGATGGGGAGCGCCAGCGTGTGAGCCCAGACCTCGATGACCGGTGAGGACAAAAGCAGCAACTCGGCCTGCTGCTGCGAGAGCAGCTCGAGCTGCTTGCCGAGCATTCGCTCATTGGTCAGGCTTCCGTACATTGCGCCGGTCACGCTGGCTGCATAGTTGAGCACCGCGATGTGCGATTGAGAAAACGCGCCCGGTCGGCTGCTCGCGAGGCCGTAGGTGCCGATGCAGCCCTGGTTGCTCAGCACCGGTACGTAGAGGCGGGAGCGCACCTTGAATGACCGCCCACTACTATCCAAGGTGCGATTGCTCTGATCCGCTTCCACATCGGGAACGTGCAATATCTGCGCGTTGCGCATCACCCAGCCGGGGTGCCGGTCGACCGCGGTGCGCTCTGCTTCGGCGCGCTCTGCTGCGGAAAAGCCACGCGCGGAGATCAGCCGGAGCCGCGCCGAGTCCGGGTCGAGGAGAAAAAAACCGGTGTACTCCACCGTGATCACCTGCTCTAGGACGGACTCCACGGCTACCGCCATCTCGTCAAAGCTGCGCACAAAGGCGAGCTTTGTCGCGATCTGTGTCAGTAGAGAGACGAGTGCCAGCGCCTGCGGGTCGTTTGAAAGCTCCAAAGGCCGCCCTCCGCTTCAGCTCTGCTCGAGCGCCGAAAGGCCAGCTCGGGCGCACTCCTCGTCTTTGCTGTAGTGTCCTCCAGAGACTCCGATCGCGCCCACCATGTGGCCGTCAATGGTGATCGGGAATCCACCGCCGAACATGGTAAACTGGTCAATCGACTGGATGCCGTGAAGCATGATCGGATCGTCTTTGACAAAGTCGTGCCAGGATTTCCCAGTGGGGATTCCAAACCCCACTGCAGTCACTCCCTTCTTGATGGCGACACCGACGGCAACCAGCGGCGCGCCGTCCATTCGGCTGAACGCCTTGAGTATGCCGCTCTCGTCCACGATGGCGATGGCAACCTGAAGGCCGAGCTCGCAGGCCTTATGCTCCGCTGCGCTGATCATTCGCTGGGCGATACTGCCGGAAATCGAATGCTTGGCAAAAGTCTTCTGATTGCTCATGAAATGGCTCCTGAAATAGGCCCCCATATGCAGGGTGGTGGCCGCGAAGAAGGGACTCCTGCCATGATAGCGCCTCAGCGGGCGCTATCGTAAGAAAATAGGTACTATTCTCCACGGCGGCCGCCAGGCCAGCCTACTGAGAGCGATGGACACGGCGGGAATCGGATAATCTTGCGCCATGCAGAGGGGGTTGACTAAGACCGAAGCTACGCCGCGAGCGAGTTGCCGGTGCTGGCGGCCGACGCTGCGTCGAGTGCCGGCGGTGCTGCTGGTTGCTTCTGGATTCAAGGCCGGGTGGTTCTTTCACTGCGGGGTGAACGCCGGACAGGCGATCGATGGCCAGGATCGCGCCGAGCTTCTGGCCCGGCGCGCCTACCTTGTGAGCCGGATCACGGCGCCGGGCTTTGGGCTGCAGGCGTTCCCTGCTGTGCTGGGCGCGCAGTTTCAGGGAGAGTGGGCGTTGGTGTCGCTCCTGAATAAGCTGGACGGCGACCGCGGTCACGTGGGGTATTTGGACACTTGACGCTCATCCTGGCCGCGCGGGAGGTTAGCTGGGGGTGGAGCGGAGTGGCGGCATCGATTGCGGGCCGCTGCCCTTGGGCCTAAGTCCGGAGGGGACCGGCTTCGCTATCGCATCGGCCCGCCGGCTGGGCGATGCGTGGACGCTGCAGCGCTTGCTGGATACTGCGGAGCTAGAGAGTTTTTCGAGCGAGCTCGCGGGACGCCGCCGCTACCTGTTCGCGCCGCTGGTCGGCGATGCGATCCTCCTGGCAGCCCACGCGCCGCTGCGATCGCGCTGAGCGCGCCAAAGGCGACACGCCGGCCGCGACCTTGGCGCTCAGTCGCCGTCTTGCTCCGACGGCGCCGCGACTTCGGCGATGACATCGCCCGAGGCAACCGGAATCACCCGCAGGGTGACGGCCCAGCGCTGTCCGTAGCACTGGAACGTCTGCTCTGGGACATACTCTCGCGCTTGCCGCGTCTCACAGCAGCAGAGCATGCGCGTATCATTTCCCCATGTGGCCCAAATTTGGCTTGCGCGTCGGAGATCGCCCAGTGTTTCCTCATTGGTAGTAACAACAGCCCGTCGAGAAAATGTACTCAATCATTCCCTGTCCGAGAGTGTTCTAGCGGCACCAAGCGGCTGCGACCCTCGCTCAGCTCTGGCCCGTTGCCAACGCCCCTCATCGCCGTATCTGAGTCAGCGGCGCGCATGCTCGCGCACCAGGGCGGCCAGGCGCTCCCCGCTCTCGGACAGCCGCGCTCCCTGCCGCTGTACCAGGCGATAGGTGATGGTCCCCAGATCCGCGACTGGACGGGCGACCGTCCCCTCGGGTAGGGCGCAGATGCCGTTGACGAATGCGACCCCCAGTCCCAGCTGCACAAAACGCAGCATCAGCGGCCAGCCGTCGGCCTCGATCGGGTCCGCTCCCAGCTGCTCGGGTCCGAGCTGCGACAGCGCCCGCCCTACGAACTCGCGGTGCAGCTGACCTGCGGGCGCCAGGATCAGCCGCTCGCCGGCCAGCGCGGAGATGGCGATCCGCCGCCGGGCAGCCAGGGGATGCGCTGCCGGCACGGCCAGGCAAAGCGGCGTCCGCAAGAGCTCGACTGAGCGGAGCCCCGCGGGCAGCAAGTCCATGGCGCAAACGCCCAAGTGCGCAGTCCCCGCGAGCACGGCGGCGCAGGCGTCGCGCGCCCCGAGGGTCAGCGGACGCACTCGGCCTCCCGCGGCCGTAAACTGCTGGAGCGCCGGGCCGATCAGGAACAGATAGGAGCCCTCTCCAGCGGCCAGGGTCACGAGGTCGGCGGCCGGCAGCCCGCGCAGCTCACGCAGCAGCGCCTGGGCGCGCTCGTGCGACTCCCGCGCGTGGGCGGCCAGCCGCACCCCCTGCTCGGTTAGGACCAGGGACCGTCCCTCGCGACGATATAGAGGCACCCCGAGCAGGCTGGTCAGGCGGGAGACGCGCTCGAACAGCGCCGGCTGCGATAGTCCTACGCGGCGGGCGGCGCGGGTGAAGTTGCGCTCCTCTGCAAAGGCGGCAAAGGCGCGCAGCAAGGCTCCATCTACTATCGGTTCAGCCGATACTGTATCCATGATTTCTAATTCCGGATGATAGCAGAGGACGCTAGCGTTTTATGCAGCCGCCGAGCTTGACGGCAGGCCCCGAGAGCGGAGGACGCCATGGCCGAGCAATGGCATTGCGATGAACAAGGTGCGCAGGCCCGCAGCCTCGCCTGGTGGATGAAGACGCGGCAAGACGAACCATCGCTGAACCGCTGGCTCCTCGACCAGTACCGCGGTGAGGCCACGGCCGCCGGGAGAATTCTGGCGTTGGCCGACCACTTCACCAGTCCGGGGAGCCGGGAGCACCGGCTTCTAGCGCAGATCGCCGGCCAGGAGCGACGGCATGCGGACTGGGTCGCAGGGCTTCTAGAAGCGAGGCGGCTGCCAGTGCCCGTCCAGCTGGAGACCGCGCGCGAGCGCTACTGGAAGCAAGTGCTGCCGGTCATCTCCGACCTGGCCAGCGGCGCCGCAGTCGGTGCCCACGCCGAGCGGATGCGGTTGTGGCGCATCCGTGCCATCACAGCCGACTCCCAAGCTCCGGCCGATGTGCGCGAGGTCTTCGTGCGCATTCTTCCCGAGGAACGCTTTCATGAGCGGGCGTTCCGCCGGCTCGCTGGTGCAGCGGCACTCCGTGAGGCGCTGGACGGGCACGAGCGCGGAATGGCGGTGCTGGGGCTACGGCCCTGAAGCCCGCCAGGACACCCCGCCAAGCCAGTCTTTCATATCCGGGCGCGCTGCTCGCCAGCGCCGTGCGCAGTACATCGAACTCGCTGGCCCCCTACCCTACTCGCGGATGCGCTGCTCCCAAGGGCAGGTGCCACTCTGAGAACGCCAAGGACAACAGGCGTGCTATGCTGGTGCCGAGCAAATTCGCGTCAAGCCGCTTGCACCGGGACCGCCACGCAATCGTTCCGCACCGAAGTCGTTGATTTGCAAGCACTTCGCCTCGTCGCGGAACGATATCGCGGGTTTCTCTCTCGGTGCTGATGTTATTTGGGTAAACATCAACTCCGACGGAGAAGTGAGCGGAAACCGTCCGCACAGAGTCGGAGCGGGCTGCGGACAGATTGCGGGTTGAGGTCACTTCCCGATGGCAATCCTGGTCTGAGGAACTTTACCGCACTCGCATGCTCTGCGGCCGTCGGCAGAGCGTGCCCCCTTGGAGGCCCCATGCCCCGCCCGCGCCCTACCCGCTCGCAATTTAGACCGCTCTTCGCGTGCCGCCATAGCGGTCCTGCTGGGTGTGGAGGCCGCCATGCCGCGCGCTAAAGCCCCACCTCGGGTCAAAGGCCCCTACTCCGAGCGCGGCGGCTCGCGCTTCCGCATTCGCATCTGCGAGCTGGCCGGGCACCACGACCTCTATTTCTCGACGATGAAAGAGGCCTTGGCGGCGAGAAAGGAGGCTGCATGCGAGTTTCCACGGTCCGGTCATGAACGCGATTTGGGTAGAGTTCTCGACCTCTACATAGAGGAAAAGGTGAAGCGCAGGGTACTTCTCGTGCTCGCTCTGAGACTGCCCGTCATCCTGCTTGCTAACCGCACTAACAGGCGACGGTGAGGCGGGGTGCATTCCGCGCGATCCCGATAGCAAGTGCCGAAACGTGGTCAGCGTCGAGTGCTCGCTAGATCCAATCGGAACGGCTGGCCTCACGCGCCTACCACGGGCGACCCCTTGAGGGTTCCCGCTTTAAGAGGGCGAGCTGCGTCAGCACAGCCAGTACGACGGTCACGACAGCCTGCTGCTGAAGGAAGCGGTCCGTCATGTACGTACCGCCCAGGGGGGAGGCTAGGTTCGTCCACAGGATGGGCCAGACGAAGCCGACAATGAGGCTGGCGGCGAGGGCGCCGAGCAGACGCAGCGCTGGGCGGCGAGGTGGAGGAAGAGCCATGGGTACATGGTAATTGAACACGGTGAACTTATGCGCGCGGCGGACCGTTGGCGCATTAATGCGACGCGGCGAACTTCTGGGGAGCCGAGCGAGACCGTTGCCCTCCCGGCGGCTCACGAGAGATGAACTTCAGCCAGACCCTCCACATTGAGGAGCAGCTCCACTTGATCAATGCCGAGCGAGCGCTGCTCGACGGGCCGATCAAAGCGAAGCTCCTTGAGCAGCACCCCCCGTCCATCGCCGAGACTGCGCGCCCGCTCGTGCAGCCGCTTCACCAAGAGCGGCCGATACGCCTCGGGGTCAGCGACCACGAACACCGGCAGTGCGTGGTGAACATCCAGCCTGGGCTTGTGCTTCCGCCCTTCCTGCCCAAGCGCGCGCAGCATGTCGTCGACCTGCGCGAGCTGTGCGGCCCGCTCCCACATACTGGCCTCGCGCGCCAGAGGAACGGTCAGCGTGAGGTGAAGGCTGGAGGGGGCGGTGTCCTGCTTTCCTGAATCGGGCGGGAGCTCAAAGCGATCCACCGCAACAGTCGAGTGGGTGGAGGCTGCCAGCTCTTCCAGGCGCAGTGCCGCCCGCTTGAGCACTCCCAGAGCGGCTGAAGCGGTCTCAATCTCGACGGAGAAGGAGATCTGGAAGCGCGCCTGCTCGGGTCGTTCGTGCAGGCTGACTGCGGGCGTGGCCGTCTGCGCCCGGTGATTACCATAGAGCTTGCTCATCATGCGTCCATG
This sequence comes from uncultured Myxococcales bacterium, assembly GCA_937952145.1. Taxonomy (GTDB): domain Bacteria; phylum Myxococcota_A; class Polyangia; order Palsa-1104; family JAEUJZ01; genus JAEUJZ01. The sequence goes on along the minus strand of CALFYE010000500.1, from coordinate 1,927 downwards.
ATGGCACGCGTGGCGGCGCAGCGTAAGTTCGCTGGAATCCCGAGCCCGCAGCGCGCTGGGACCTGGGGGTCCAGCTGTCGCCATCCCGTCGCCCCACTGGACCTACCAAGCGGCGCAGCGAGCCGGCACCAGCGCTGCGGAGCGGCTGGCCAGCGCCGCCGGTGGCCTATCCAAGGCCATAGCGGGCCGGCACTTCACCACGCCATCGAATGATATTCGCGTGGCTCTTCTCGCTCTGAGCGATACGGGATGCGTGCCACGGACGCGATGTCGATTATCGAGGGCAAGCCGCATAACTCGGCGTTCCGCGTGCAGCCCTGGACTCTGGGCTGCGCGATACTCGTCAGCGTCCGGTCGCCGTGCTTCGGAATGTTGAGGTTGACGCGCGTCGACCAGAGCGAGCCATCAACCTCGCCCAGGAGTCCGCCGTGGTGAAGGCCCTTCGCCCCTGACCAAGGCGACGCGCACTGCGCTGGCCTGCATGTGGCCCCAGCGTCCGGATCTCGCATCCCTGCCTCAGTCGCCGGAATAGCCTGTGAAGTACAGCCACTTGGGCGAGCTGCCCTCGTACACAACCACGTAGACACCGCTCCAGCGCTGCAAACGTGATAGGAGCCGCTTGTCCTGAGCGAGCGCCTCCACCGCCGCGCGGCTCGGCCTCTGGGTGCCAAATAGCTCGACAAGAGCTGCGGGGGAAAGCGGGCACACAGCTCCGAGCTCGCATGAGCTCGACGGGAACGGCGCCACTTTTTGGATGTCGATGATCGAGTGCGTGCCCTCGGTGTCGTTTAATCGGAGCGCGTGCTCGGGCGATTTCGCCTTCTGATCTGGACGGAGCTTGTAATAGGTTCCCTTGCGAAACACGTCCCAGCGCAGCCGCTCGAGCGCGGCCTTGGTATTCTGCTCGTAGGGAACAAAATAGCTCCAGCCGCTCGCGCCCGCCCGCACGGCTTTTGGCCACAGCGCGACCAGCAGGGTGAGAGCCCATATCACCCGCGGCAGACGACCGGCATACGGCCGCGGCGGCTCGGTCTGCAGGCGGACGCCCTTTGCGCGGGGTCGGGACGACCTCATTGCAGTCCGGTTCTCTTTGGCCGCTCGCTCAATGACGGTCGGCACAAATTGCGCAAGCTCAGAACGCACACCATGTCTGCGCAAGTCCGAACCAAGAAGTTGGCGGCGAGGTTGATTCGATTGGTTCACTAGGCAAGAAGAAAGCGGAGTCGCCAGGTCCTCGTCAACAGGAATTAGCCATCGCCCTACCCCGGGTTGCGACGTGCGACTGCGGCGCGGTCTGGGCGGTGCTCGTTCCGATTCCTAGCCCGCCCGTGCAGCAGGGTACGGCCCCCATCTCGTCTGAGCCCGGTCCTGGCCGCCTTGCGTGTGCTCTGCGCGCCGTCGGCAGGGCACACCGCTCTGGAGGCCCCATGCCCCGACCGCTTCGGCAACATAAGTCACATGAATTGCGGGATCGGCGGCGCGATATCGCTCACCGGGTCCGCGCCCGCCGCCCGGACAGTAGCCTAGTGAGCGTCCCGGGATCTCACGCTGCGGCAAGGCCAGCGGCTACGCCTCCGCCCCGCTCACAGACAGGGGCTGCTGACCAGCCAGGGCGGCACTGCGAAGTCAGGCGCAGAGAGGTCGGAGGTCGTCTGATCGAGCGCGTCGGCGAGGTTCTTGGCGTTGGCGTCGCGCACCGAGAGCGGCTGCAGATCCCAGCGCCACTCGATCATCTTCAGGATGGACGTGTGGTCGTATACGTCGTGCGACACGTAGCCGCGCCGGGCGAAAGGAGAGATGAGCAGGCAGGGGACGCGGAAGCCGCGCAGCTGGTAGTCCGGGTTCACGTCGGGGGCAAGCGGCGGCGGGACGTGATCGAAGAAGCCGCCCCACTCGTCGTAGTTAATCACCAGGACAGTGTGTCGCC
>CALFYE010000499.1 GCA_937952145.1 uncultured Myxococcales bacterium | reverse complement strand
CTTTCACATCGACCGCCTGCAGCCCTACCAGTGCACGCCCGAGTATCGTCGCTCGCGCACGGTCGAGTCGCTGGGCATGGTCTATCAGTGCCACTACCCCAACCGCTCGATGCAGACGGCGCGCGGGGCCAAAAAATCCGCCATCTACGATCGTCTGGCCGCCCGCGGGGCCTACTTCCGCGACGTCAGCGGTTGGGAGGGCGCCGACTGGTTCGCCGGTCCCGGAAAGACCCCCGACCCCGGCCCCCTGACCTGGGGCCGCCCCGCCTGGTTTTCGACCTGGGCCGCCGAGCACCGCGCCACTCGCGAGGGCGTCATCCTCATGGACATGTCGTTCATGGCCAAGTTCCTCGTCCAGGGGCGCGACGCCGGCCGCCTGCTCAACTACGTATCGGCCAATAACGTCGATGCCACGACCGGACAAATTACCTATACGCAGTGGCTCAACGAAGACGGCAAGCTCGAAGCCGATCTCACCGTCACGCGGCTCGCCGACGAGCGCTACTGGGTCGTCGCCTCTGACACCGCCCATCGCCACGTCGAGACCTGGCTGCGTCGTCACATTCCCGATGACGCCCACGCCTTCGTCACCGACGTCACCTCCGGCTACGCCCAGATCAACATCCAGGGCCCACGCTCGCGCGCCCTGCTGCAAGCGCTGACCCCCACCGACCTCTCGAACGCCGCCTTCCCCTACCGCACCGCCCGCGAGATCGCCATCGGCTACGCCCGCCTGCTGTGCATTCGCATCACCTACCTTGGCGAGCTCGGCTACGAGCTCTACATCCCCACCGAGCAGGCCCCCCACGTCTACGACCTCCTTGTCGCTGAGGGTGAGCGGCACGGCCTGGTCCACGCCGGCCTCAAGTCGCTGGCCAGCCTGCGCATGGAGAAGGGCTATCGCGACTACGGTCACGACATCGACAACACCGACACCGTCCTCGAAGCCGGCCTCGGCTTTGCGGTCGATCTCAAGAAGCCCGGCGGCTTCATCGGTCGCGATGCCGTGCTGGCGCAGAAGGCCCGTGGCCCGCTGACCAAGCGCCTGGTGCAGGTGCTGCTCCGCGATCCCGAGCCCCTCTTGTTTCACGCCGAGATCGTCCTGCGCAACGGCCGCCCCATCGGCTACATCCGCGCCGCCTCCTACGGCCACACCCTCGGCGGCGCCGTCGGCCTGGCCATGCTGCAAGACCCCGACAATCCCAGCCAGCCCATCGACCAGGCCTACCTCGACAGCGGCACCCTGCAGGTCGAAGTGGCGGGCCGCTTGATCCCGGCGATTGCCTCGGTCCGTCCGCTTTACGACCCCGACATGGCGCGCATCAAAAGCTAGACCCGCGGTGAGATATGGCGTCAGAGAACCGCGTCTCGACTCCCTCCCATGAATGGATCTCGCTGCGGCTGGTCCTGCAGACTGTCGGTATCTACGCTCTGCTCGTCGCCGTAGCGATTCGTTTGGCCCACAGTCCGCTCTTTTGGCCGCGGCTGCTTCTGATTCCGATTTGGTTTGCTATCGGCGTCTGGCTGGACCGCATGTACACCGTCGCCCACGAGGGCGTGCATCGCAAGCTCTTCCCCGAACAGCGATTCCTAAACGACACGATTTCCACCCTGCTTTTGATTCCGATTTGTGCCCCCTTTTCGCTATTCCGTCGCATTCACTTTTTCCATCACAGCGCGAACCGTCGCGACCCCGCCACCGCGGCCCTCGATACCTTCGTCCTATCACGCCGCCCGACGGGAATTGGCCACCTGTACTATCGCGCGGCCTGGATCTTCTGCGTGTTCCTTGGCGGTTTCTTCGTACACACGCTGATCTCCTTTGTCCTCTTTCTTGCCGTTCCGACCCGGCTATCCCTGCGCGTCTCCCCCGTATTTCGCGGCTTCGGCTGGGCGGATCGTCTGCGCGCCTGGGGCGAGCTGGCCGCAGCGCTGGCCGTCCACCTCTTCCTATTCCGCTGGTTGGGAATGTCCGATTTTCTCGTCGGCTTCGTCCTGCCGCTCATTCCCTTCGCCTGGGTCTTTTCCCTTTTGCTGTACATCTATCACTACCGCGTCAGCTTCGGCAGCGACGTGCGGCACAACGTTCGATCTCTGCCGCAGCAGCGCGTGTTTTCTTGGCTGCTGCTCAACTTCAACCAGCACGCTACGCATCACCATGACCCCAGCCTGCCGTGGTACCAGCTCACGCGGCAGCCCCACGCGCTTCCCGAACCGCTCGCCGGGAACAACGATGTGTCCTCGCTGTGGCAGGCGATCGCGCAGCTGCGTCGGGGGCCGGTGCTGTTCGTCCGTGACGCTGGCGAGCTCAAACGCGTGGATTCGTAGATGCAGCCGAAGCTTCGCCGCGCCACGCTCGCCGACATCGACGCCATCTGCGCCGTCAAGCGGTCACTGATGATCGCCCCCGGCACCCCGGCTCTTCACGGCGGAGGCTTTCTGCTCGGCTCCTCGCCCGACCGCTATGCCTTCTATGTCGAGCAGGCCCACGTCTCGCTGCTCGAAGCCGATGGCCGCCTGCTCGGCTTCGCCATCACCCTGCCCGACCCCCTTCTGCGGCAGAGCGAGCTCTGGTCCCGCGCCGAGCGCATCGACTGGCAGAGCGATCCCAGTGACCGCCCCGGGCTCGATCTCGCCGCCATCCTGTCGAGCCGCATCGGCTACTTCGAGCAGCTGGCCTTGCTGCGCATCGACAACTTGCGCATCTACGCCCCGGCTTTTGCCCTCGCCGCTGCGCTGGAGCTTGCCGACAGCGGCCATCGCCACATCTTCCTGACCGTGGTGAGCGCCCCCTGGCCCAACCTCGCCCCGCTGCCCTTCTTGCGCATCCTTGGCGCCCAGCGCGTCGGCCGCATCGCTGAAGAGTATCCCGAGGTCGGCGCCATCACGTCCGACATCTATCAGCTGGACACCCAGACTTGGACCTACGGCGTCGGTCCTGGCGATCCCCTGCACGCCCTGCGGGAGCGCATCCGCAAGACTGTCACCGCTCTGCAGCGTTCGCCGTCGGCGCCTGAAGCGCCCCGCGACGACGCGCATTCCACCGCTTCGTAAAAGTGCGATCGGGCACCGCCAAGGGTCTGATTTTATTTAGCAAATTTAGGACGCGAAAAATATTCGCAACCGATGAATAATAGTACTCAGTAACTAATTGTAATTAGTTAATAAAACGCTAACGCAATTCGCCGAAAGGGGGCTGCTTGGCGTCGGTGGCGACGGAAATTCGGGCGGTTTGCGACCGTCGGCCGACCCAGCGCATATGGACTGTCTCGCTGAACAGACGATTGCGCGATATGTCCAGGGCGAGCTTGACGATGCCGCCTGCGACGCCGTCGAGACCCACATCGATACCTGCAGCGACTGCCGGCTGGCCGTCGCTGAATCGGCTCGCGGCCGGGCGCCCACCGAAGATGCCGCCACCGCCCACGACGCCGCTATCCCCGTTCCCACCCGGCTTGGCGTGCAGCTCCGGCCGGGCGACGTCCTGGGCCGGTTCATCGTGCGCCGCGTCGTCGGAGCGGGCGGCATGGGCATTGTCTACGCCGCCTACGATCCCAAGCTCGACCGCGACATCGCCCTCAAGCTCCTGCGGCCCGAACACTTAAGCGTCGCCGAAGAGCGCCTCGATCGCGAAGCCAAGCTGATGGCCCGCCTCGCGCACCCCAACGTCATCACCATTTACGACGTCGGCGCCTTCTCCGGCCAGATCTACGTCGCCATGGAGCTTGTCGTCGGCGAGACCCTCGGCGACACCCTCCGTCGCAGCCCTGACCTCGCCTGGCGCGAAGTCCTCACCCTGTTCCTCGCCGCCGGCCGCGGTCTCGCCGCCGCCCACCGCCAAGGCGTCGTGCACCGCGACTTCAAGCCCGACAACGTCCTCGTCGGCCAAGACGGCCGTGTCCGCGTCACCGACTTCGGCCTGGCCCGCCTTCTTGAAACCCCCGACGCCCTTCCCAAAACCAACTCTCCCCCCTCAACCCCTCTTGACACCCCAACCTCCCTGACGCGAACGGGAGCGCTGCTCGGAACACCCGCATACATGGCTCCCGAGCAGCTGCGGGGGGGGGAGGTGGATGCGTTGAGTGATCAGTTTGGGTTTTGTATTGCGCTGTATGAGGGGCTGCATCGCGAGCGGCCGTTTTTGGGGGCGACGCTGGCGGAGCTGTTGCAGGCGATTGAGGGGGGGGCGCGGCGGGGGGCGCGGGAGGCGCGGGTGCCGGCGTGGTTGCGGCGGGTGCTGCTGCGGGGGTTGCGAGCAACGCCGGGGGAGCGCTGGCCTTCGATGGATGCCCTGCTGGCTGCGCTGGAGGGGGGGCTGGCGGGGCGGCGCTGGGGGTGGCTGGCGGTGGGGGCGGCGCTGACTCTGCCTCTTCTGGCGCTGGCGGCGCCGCGACGGCAGGAGGGCGAGCGTCCGTGCCAGGGGGCGGCGGCGCAGCTCGTCGGCGTCTGGGATGACGGGCGGCGACAGGCGGTGCGGCAAGCGTTCGCGGCGACGGGGGTGAGCTATGCCGAGGACGCCTGGCGCAGCGTGGCGCAGGCGCTGGATGTCTATGGCCGGGCATGGGTCGAGCAGCACAACGAGGCCTGCGCAGCGACGCGAGTGCGAGGCGAGCAGTCGAGCGAGCTCTTGGATCTGCGGATGCACTGCCTGGAAAAACAGCGGCAGGCGCTGGGGGCCTTGGTCGCGCTCTATGCCCAGGCGGACGCGTCGATCGTGAGTCGTGCGGTGGCGGCGACGCCGCAGCCGGCCAGTCTGCGCCTGTGTGCCGATGCCCGTGAGCTGCTGCAGCCGACGCGCTTGCCGTCGGACCCTGGGGGGCGGGCGCGCATTGCCATGCTGGAGACGCGGGTGGCCGGTCTGCGGGCCCAGCAGCTCTCGGGGCAGTATCACGCGGCGCTGTCGGGGGCGCAGCAAGCGGCCAGCGAGTCGTCGAGTCTGGGCTATGCGCCGCTGCAGGCCGAGACGCAGCTCCTCCTCGGCGATGTGCAGCAGACGCTGGGCGAGCACGCGTCGGCGGAGAGCTCGTACTATCAGGCGCTGTGGTCGGCGGAAGCGGGGCATCAAGATCGAATCGCCGCACAGGCCTGGACGCGCATCGCCTATGTCGTCGGCTGCGCCCAGGAGCGCGTCGCCGAGTCACCGCGCTTGGTCCAGCATGCCGAGGCCGCGCTGCGTCGCTTGGGCGAAGACCCCATCGAGCGGGCGGCGCTGGACAGCGCCGTCGGGAGCATGGCCTTTGCGCAGGGACGATATCGCGATGCGCAGACGCGATTTGAGAGCAGCTTGGCCTTGCTGCAGCGGGCACTGGGACCCGATGCCATCGAGGTCAGCGAAGTGCTGCATCGGCTGGCGCTGGTCGGCGAGCCGCTGGGCGAGTGGGCCGAGGCGCTGTCGTTCGAGCGGCGCGCCCTCGTCATCCTGGAGAAGCGCTTTGGTCCCGAGCACCCAGCGACGGTGGACAGCCGACGACGGCTGGCCCAGCACCTCTTTTACAACGAATACTTCGAGGAGGGGCTGCTGCTGGCGCAGCAGGCTCTAGCGGCCTACGAGCGCAGCCGTCCGCCGGACGAAGAGCACATCGCGACAGCGCTGCTGGGCGTGGCGGAGATCCTGTTAGAGATGCAGCGTGGGGCCGAGGCGCTGCCCCTGACCACCCGGGCACTGGCCTTGCGCAGCGCGCATCGCGAGCCCGGACACAGTGATCTCGCCGAGGCGTACTCGCGGCACAGCGTGGCGTTGATGCAGGTCGGGCAGCTAGATGCCGCGCTGCGGGCTGGGCTTGTGGCCCGCGACATTGCGCTGAAGTCGCTGGGGGCTACGCACGTGAAGTACACCTGGGCGCTGTCGGATCTCGGCGACATCTACGCCGCCCGTGGGGATCATCGTCGTGCCGTGGATCTGCATCGCGACAGCCTGCAGGCACTGCTTTCGAGTCAGGTCACCGATGTCTGGAGTCTGGAGAAAGCCCGCGTGGCCCTGGGACGCAGTCAGCTTTCGGCGCGCGAACTACCCGCTGCGTTGGCCACGCTGGAGCTCGCCGTGACCAACCTTGAGCGCGACGATCCGACAGCGATCCTCCTAGCCGACGCCTACTTCGGGTTGGCCCGGGCACTGGCCGCGCTGGGGCGTGAACCGACGCGAGTGGCGCGCCTGTGCCAGCAAGCCCTGCCCATCTTTCGTCGGCAGCCCATCGGTCGCGCCCCCCAGATCGCTGCTCTGCAGCGCTTCATGAGCAACCAGGGAATTGCCGAGCCTGCGACGCCGGGCAGCCGGTCGCGCTAAGAGCGAGTGAGTGAATTAAATAATCAACAAAGCGATTTATTTATTTAAATAGATTAAGGATGCGAATTTTTTATTAAATTATCCAAGAATTGTTTTGTGGGCCAGATCATGCGTTGAATTATTTCTCAATGCGGCGGGGCGTGGTGTTGCCGCCGAGCCAGCGCTCTAGGCTGAGCTCTAGTTGGCTGCGTACCAGGCGCATGACGCTCTCGACCTGTGAGGGCGGCAGGCCCAGCCGCTCGACGAGGCGGGCGTGGGTATTGCTGGCGAGGAGCTCGCAGCAGCGCGCGATCCGGCGAGCGACGGTCGAGCGATGGATGCGCTTCATCGCGGCTAGCTCGTCGATGGTCAGGCCGTCGAGGTGATGCAGACGCAGCAGGTTGCGCTCAGCGGCGGAGAGCGCGGCAAACGAATCGCGGAAGGCGGCCTTGACCTCGTCGCGGTAGCGCTCGGCGAGGATGCGCAGCTCGGGATCGGGATCGATGGCGACGGTCTGCAGCGCGTCTTCGTCGCTGGGCACGGTCTTGCCACGCTGGCGCAGGACATCGATGGCCAGGCGCACGGCGGTGACGCGCACCCAGCCGACCAGCGAGCCGCGCCCGGCGTAGTCTTCGATGCGGGCCCGGTGACCTGGCTTGGCGATGAACAGCCGCTCGCGCAGGGCCTGACGAACCTCATCGTGAAACTCGTCGTTCTGGGAAAAGCGCGACAGCACAGCGGGGAGGGCAGAGAAGCAATAGCGCTCGAACGCCAGGTGGGCGCGCGGCCGGCCAAGCGCGCAGCAGCATGCGAGGTGTAGCTCGGCGGCGTTGAGCCCCGACAGCGCCTCGGGTAGCTGGGCTCCCTCGGGTAGACGATCGGCGAGATAGCGCAGGAACTCGTCGGCCGAGAGCGCTAGCTCAGACCATGTGGCCTGCCCACGACCGAGCATGCTAGCCAGACACTCTTCGATCAAACGCGCCCGCTCTGGCGAGGCGCTGACATCGGCGTTGGCGAAGTGCAGGAAGCGCGCAGTCAGCGGCAGGGAGCTCGCGGCGTCCATCCCGTCACGTTAAGGCAGACGGCGCGATTTCTCCATCGACTCGCCAGGTTGCCGTTTTCATGACGATTTCGCAGCGACCGGCGGCGACTTGTTGCGTCATAGGGTCAGGGGGATGTGATGCCAGAGGCCATGTCGACTGCAATATCGACTGCGATGGGGTCTTCTATGCCGGCCGGCGCTGGCGATACCCCTGCGACGAGCGCCCCACCCCCGGTATTCCTGCAGCTAGAGTTTGCGCGCGCCGAGCAGGTCGACGATCCCTTTGCCTTCCGCTACACGCCGCAGACCTATCATCTGCGGCAGCCCGGCGGGCGCTTTGAGAGCGCGACGCTGGACTGGTCCGCCGAGCTACAGGCCGATCTGCAGGCGGTGCGTCAGCCAGGTCGCGACCCGACGCTGCTGCAGCGCCTGGGCGAGCGACTGCGCAGCTTTCTTTCGAGTACGAGCTGGTCGCAGTCGGAGGCGCAGATCAGCGCCGCGGTGCGGGCCGGGCGCGGCGTCGTGATCGCGGTGCGCTCGGCAGCAGCGGAGCTTTACACCCTGCCATGGGAGCTCTTGGTCTTGCGCGAGACTGGCCAGCACCTCGGCGAGCTACCGGGTGTGCTCCTGCGATACGAGTGGCCGGGCACGCAGCCGCTGCCGGAATCGGCAATTCCCGACGGGGCGCGACGCGAAAATGGTCGCATCCTATTTGCCTGGTCGGCCGCTTCCGGCGCGGTGCCGGCCAGCGAGCATGCCGCGGCGATTCGCGGTCGTTTGTCGCCCCAAAGTCCGCTTTATCTGCGGGGTCGCGACATCCTGCCCAGTGCCTCGTTCGCGCGGATCGCAGCCCAGCTGGCGTCGGCGCGGCAAGCCGGTGAGCCCTTCGCGGTCCTGCACCTGCTCTGCCATGGCGGACAAAACGGTCAGCAGTCTGGCCTGATCCTCGACGGAGAGTCGGCCGGCGATGGGCCGGCGTGGATCAATCCCGGTCGGCTGCGTCAGCTCTTGGCACCCTTTGCCGGATCGCTCTCCCTGGTCGTGCTGTGCGCTTGCGAGAGCGGCAACACCGGGCCACTTGGCAATCAGCTGGGCAGCATCGCGCAGGTGCTGCACCGCGTCGGCATTCCGCAGGTCATCGCCTCGCGTTTTCCGCTTTCGGTGACGGGATCGACGCGCTTCACACGCGCCTTTTATTCCCAGCTCCTCGATGAACTTTGCAGCAGTGACGCGGCGTTTTTGGCGGCGCGAAACGACGTCGCACTCGACGCGCAACAGATCGACTGGGCCAGCCTGCAGCTCTATCAGTCATCGAGCCTAGGCGACGACAATCGCCCGATCACGCTGCGACCCTATCGCGGTCTTTTGGCTTTTGGGCCCGAACATCAGCGCTTCTTCTTCGGGCGCGATCGTGAGATCCGCGAGATCGAAAGCGATGCGCGCGCGCTGCTGCAGCAGGGCCGGCCGCGCCTCTTGGCCGTCGATGGCGCGTCAGGCAGCGGCAAGTCATCGGTGGTCTTCGCGGGCGCGCTCGCCCCGCTGCTCGCGCTCTTGTCGCAACATTACGGCGCTGCGGCGCGCTTGCTGCGGATGCGTCCCGGCAGCTCGCCGCTGGCTACGCTTGATCAGCTTGCCTGGCCTCCGCCCGTCGAGGATGCCGCATCAACCGATCCTCCCCCCGTGCTCTTGGTCGTCGATCAGTGGGAGGAGCTGTTCACCCAGACCGCCGACCCCACGGAGCGACAGACCTTCGCAAGGCGAATCTGGCAGCTCGTCACCTCGCAGGCATCGGCGGTATTGGTCGTCCTCACCCTGCGCAGCGACTTTGTTGGCCACTGCGGCGAGCTGATCCTCGACGCTGCGGGCCTGCGCCTCGATCGCGTGGTCTACGACGCCGGGCACCGCGTCTCGATCGCTCGCATGGGGTCAGCTCAGCTGCGCGAGGTCATCGAAAAGCCGGCCCAGCGCGTCGGCCTGCGACTGCAAGCCGGCCTGGTCGAGCGCATCCTGCAAGAGATCGACAGCGAGGCGGGAGCGCTGCCGCTCGTCGCCGACACCCTTGACCTGCTGTGGCTGCGACGGCAGGGCGCTGAGCTGACGCAGGCGGCCTACGACCAGATCGGCGGCGTCACCGGTGCCCTGCGCGGCCGGGCCGACAAGTGCCTGGCAGAGCTCAGCCCCGACGAGCAGAAGCAAGCGCGGCGCCTGCTGGTGCGCTTGGGGCGCGGTGGATCCGATCTGTCGTCGGGCGTTCGTTTACGCGTCAGCTTGGCCGCCTATCGCCCGCGCTCCGTCGATCAGGTCGCAGCGTTTGATCGCATGTTGGGCGCGCTGGTCGCGGCTCGCCTGCTCTTGGTCGATCGCTCGGGTCCGGGGTCCGGCCAGGGGGAAGCGCCGCAAGACACCGTCGAGATCGCGCACGAAGCGCTGCTGCGCAAGTGGCCGCTGCTTGCGCAGTGGCTGACTGAAGACGCCAAGCTCCTCGCCGAGCTAGAAGCCGTTGAGGGCTGGGTGCAGCAGTTTCAGCGTTACGGGACGCTCCTGCGCGGCGCGCAGTTGGAGCGAGCCCAGGGCATCCTGGCCCGCGACCCCGGAGCGCTGGGCGCCGCCGCCGAGACCCTGCTTCACGACAGTCAGGCCGAGGCCGCCCGCGCCGCCGAGCGCGACGCCTTCGCCCGTGACTGCTTGCGCCTGCTAGCCGTGCAGAGCCTCGACGGCGATCCCAGCCGCCAGGTCGCGATCCTGCGCGAGACCGAGAGCCGAACGCCCACCGCTGTGCCGATGTGGCTGCCGTATGCCATCGATCTGCTGCAGAGCTCTCTCTTGCTGCACACCGAGCTAGTCCACCCAGGTGGCGCCATCGAGGCCGCCGTGTTCGCCCCCAATAGCTCGCTCATTTTCAGCACCAGCGACGGTAGCCTCAGTCGCATCAGCCTACCGGGCAGCGCGACCAGCCCCCTTTCAACCGGCCTTGCGGGGGGCGCATGCTTGGCCCTTGGCGCCGGCGGTACGACGGTCTTGTGCGGCGGAGCGGACGGTGTGGTGCGGGTCCACTCCCTCGCCAGCGGGGGGCCGCCCCGGCTGCTCAGCGGACACAGCGGAGCCATCACCTCCGTCGCTGGTCGCCCCCACAGCAGCTGGATCGCCAGCGCCTCCGTAGATGGCACGGTACGGGTCTGGCGAGATCCGGATAAACCCGTGGTGTTAAGTGGCCACCGCGGCGCTGTCCGCGCCCTCGCCTTCAGCCCCGACGGGACGCTCTTGGCCAGCGCCGGCAGCGACGGCACCGCGCGAGTTCATACCCTGACCGGGCTGGGCAGCGGGCGCGCCGAATCTCCCGAGATCCTCGACGAGCACGATGGGCCGCTGCGCAGCATCGCCTTTAACATCACCGGCAGCCACGCCCTGACCCTCGGCGAAGACGGCACCGCCTGCCTGTGGGATTCCGACGGCGACGCCCGTGTCTTCAAAGGCCGCGACGAGACGGTCAGCGCAGCGATCTTCACTTCCGACGGCTCGCGCATCGTCCTTGGCGACGAAGACGGCACCGTCCGCATCCACGAACCCAGCGGACGCGGCCAGCCCCCGCCCCTGATTCAGGGCGATGGCGAGGTGCTCGGCCTGGCGGTCAGTCCCGACGGCAACTGGCTCGCCGCCTGGTTCGACGACGACGCGCCGGTGGTCTGTCACCTGCACAACCGCGGTCAGATCTACTGGCTGGAAGCTCACCTCGGCACGGTCACGGGGCTCTCGTTCAGCCCCGACAGCCGCTGGTTGCTGTCGCTGTGTCAGGACGGCAAGGCCCGCCTGTTTGACCTCAGCCGACCCGGCCTATCTACGCCACGCGTCAGCAGTGAAGAGGCCGAGCGCGGCGCGTTCCTACAAGCCATCACCATCGATCCGACCCAGCCCCCCAGCAAGACGCCACCTATGGCCACGAGTCCCGACGGTCAGCACATCGCCAGCGTCGAACGCGACGGTAGCGTGCGTCTCCGCGGCGCGACCGGCAAGGCCCCGCCGATCACGCTTCCGGCCTCTGGCGGGGTGGTGACCGCGCTGCGCTTCAGCCCCGACTCGCGCTACTTGGCGACGGTCAGCGCGGACCTGCAGGCCCGGCTGTGGAGCGTCACGGGCGGGGCGCCGCGACTTTTGCCTGGGCACCGCGGGCCGCTCTGTGGGCTCGACCTCAGCCGCGATGGGCATCGCGCCGTGCTCGGTAGTCAGGACGGCAAGCTACGCCTCTACACGCTGGACGGCAGCCGCCCGCCGCAGGTCCTGGAAGGTCACCGCCAGGCCATCACCCTGTGTGCCTTCAGCCCCGACGGCGATCGCATCCTCAGCATGTCCGAGGACGGCAGCACACGGCTGTGGCGCGACAGCGGCGCCTACGAGCTTTTGATCAGCGAAGACGAAGATGCCGACGAACACGGCGTCGCACTGCGCCGCGACTTTGGTCAGCTAGTCACCCAGCGCCGCGACGGGCTGCGCCTGATCTGGGACCTGGAACTAGCGCCGCAGCGCCTGCTCGATCGACTGTGGCAGGCCACCCCGTTCTGCCTGTCACCCGAGGAGCGGCAGCGCTACCTGCGTGAGTCGCCCGACGAGTCGATCCGCGCCCAGCAAGCCAGCCACGCCCGGGCCGAGGCCGCAGGGCAGGGGGGACGCCCGAAGGCCTAGCCGCGGTTGCCGGATTGGCTTTGCCATGACCGAACGACTGGCAAATTATCGAGATATTTATAAATCAATATAAAATGCCCTCGCGAACGCACTTCATCGTTTCAAGGTTTGGGGGACGCATCGATGTCTAAACGCATGATCGTGATTGGCGCCGGGGCGGCCGGCTTGGCCTGCGCACAGGACCTCAACGTGCGCGGCTACGAGGTCCTCGTGCTGGAAGCCCGTCAGCGCATCGGCGGACGGGTCTGGAGCGATGATCGGCTGGGCTTCGCTGTCGACCTCGGGGCGTCGTGGATCATGGGGGCGGCCAAAAACCCGCTTACGTCCATCGCCCGCGCCGCGCGGATCGAGCTGGTCCCGACGCACTGGGACCGTCTCGCCGTCTATCGCGGCGGCGCGCGGGTGTCGGCCCGCGAGCTAGACCAGACCGACCAAGAATTCGCCGACCTGATCGACGCTGTGCGACGCCGCGCCCGCTCGCGAAGTGTTGACGTGACGCTGCAGGCCGCCATCGCAGACGAGCTTGCCGGCGAGGTCCTGACCCCGTCGGACCGCGACCGCCTGAACTACGCCTGCGCCATGCTTGGCCAGGACGCCGCCGCCGACATGGACGAGCTAGGCACCACCGGGCAGGAATACGATCGTCCCCCACGCGGCGAAGACGCCCTTTTGCGCGGCGGTTATCAGGCCGTACTCGCGGCGCTCGCCGCTGGGCTGCATATCCGCCTTGGCCACGAGGTTACGCAGATCGAGCAGCGCGGTGACAGCGTCCTCGTAACTACCCCTGGCGAGACCTTCACCGGCGCGGGCTGCGTCGTGTCGCTGCCGCTTGGCGTCCTGCAGGCGGGCCGCATCCGCTTCACGCCCGCCTTGCCGGCCGACAAGCAAGCCGTGGTGCGCCGGCTCGGCATGGGGACCTTGAACAAAGCGACGCTGCTGTTCCCGCGCTCCGTCATCCCCAGCAGCCTCGACTTTTTGGGCCGCATGGGCAGCGAGCCGACCCGCTTCCCGCTCTTCGTCAACCTCGAACGCCTCACCGGCCACCCCGCTGTGCTCGGCTTCGTCGCCGGCCACACCGCCCGCACCCTGGAGAGCGCCAGCGATGCCCAAGTCGTCGACGCCGCCCTGCGCTCGCTGCGCGATCTTTTGGGTGCCAGCCTGCCCGCCCCCAGCGCCGCCATCGTGACCCGCTGGCACAGCGACCCACACGCCCTAGGTTCCTATTCGTATATTCCCCCCGGGGCTAAGGAGTCCGACCGAGATCTCCTCGCCACCCCCATCGGCAACCACCTTTACTTCTGCGGCGAAGCCACCCAGCGCAACCAAGCCGGCACCGTCCACGGCGCCTACCTCTCCGGCAAGCGCGCCGCCAGCCAGGTGGTGTCGCGGCTACCGCCGTAGCGAGGGCGGGGGATGGCTACAGTCTGAGGTCGGCATACACCCCATGGTGATCCGACGCTGCACCGACATCGACCAGGCCGCAGCCCGTCAGGTCATCGGCAAGGCCGGCGCTAAGCAGGACGTAGTCGCTGCGTGTCTCGACGCGTTCGTCGGTGGGTGGGCCGGGGCTGCGGCGGCCGCGGATGGCGGTGGCCCAGGGGGTGTCGGGGGCGCGGCGGGCCAGCGTGTCGAAGAGGGGGGCGGCGAGTAGGCGGCGCATGACGTCGAAGCGGGGGGGCGAGCCGTATTTGGTGATGGCGAGGCGGGTGAAGCGGGCGTCGAGATCGGGCGGGTAGGGGTCAGCGGGGGAGAGGGCGTTGAGGTCGCCAAGGAGGACGACGGGGTCACCGCGGTGGAGGTGCGGGGCCAGGTGGTGTAGAAGCACTTCGGTCTCGGCGAGGCGCTGATCTTCGCTGCCGGCGACGAGGTGGGCGCCGAAGACGGTGAGGGTTTTCGGCGGGCTCGCACTGGAGGAGAGCGCATCGTCGGGCGGCAGCGCGAGCGTGGCCTGCAGTAGCGAGTGGCCCAAGCCTGCGGTGTGGCTGTGCGCGGTCAGGATGGGCAGGCGCGACAACAGGGCCAGGTGAAAGCGTCGGCCGCTGCCCCGCGGGTTCGAGGGCGACAGATAGACGTGCGCGTCGTCGGCGGGCAGGCCGAGGGCCCCGGCAAGCTGGCCAAGACGGATACCGTCTTCCCAGCCGAGACACTCCTGCAGGCACAGCACGTCGGGGCGGGCGGCGGCGAGCACCTGGCACAGCGCCTCGAAGCGCGCATCCCCGCCGAACAGGATGTTTTGCGTCATCACGCGCATGGCTGCGTCGCGGCCTCCCTGCTGCCGATCATAGCGAGCCCGACGGGGGAGGGGGGCGCGGCGTGGGCTAGGTAGTTGAGCAGAGCCCGTCAGCCGGGCTGCGCAGTTCTACGCTTTTCCGTCGCCGGCGAAGCGAATCTAGCGCGATCCAAACAGGCCAAGCTGGGTCGGGGATGGGCTCTGGTCGGGCGCAGACGTCGGCTCGCGTCGGGCCTGCGGGGTGTAGATGCCTTCGCTGCGGCACCAGGCCAGCATGCGCTCGTACAGCGCCTCCCAGCGCGGGCCGTGGTTTAGGTGGCGCAGGTGGGCTAGCTCATGCACGACGGTGTCGATCAGCGCTGAGTAGCGCAGCGGCCGGCCGGTGCGGGCGTGGATTAGTCGCACGCGAATGCGCCCGTCGGAAAAACAGAGGCCGTAGCGGTCGTGGGCATCGGGGCGGTCGGCGTCGAGTTCGTAGGGTGGCAGCTTGAACTGGGCAGCGACGCGGGCGGCATCGGCGCGCAAGCGCTCGACCAGATCGCGATACGCCTCCAGCGACAGCCCGCCGCGCCGCTTGCGCGGACGAGCAAAGGCCAGGGGGAGCTGAGCATCGCGGGACGGCATCGGCGGCTCAGCCTACTACAGCGGGCCTGAAACGGGGGACGCGCGCCGACGGTACGGGGTCTTAGCGCAGGCGATGATCGGGAGTCAGCTGATATCCGGTTTTCCGACAATGATTAACCGCATACGTATACCAAAATCGGTCGCCGCTTTTCCCGTCTAGATGCCTAATGGCTTCATTGGCGACTCGTAGATTCTTGCAGTTACAAGCATAGACGGCGGACATTGCCCAGGCGTTATGTGCATTTCCGCGTTGCGCGGCCTGATAGGCGTCGTTCATAGCGGCGATCTGATTGCCATCGCTCGCTCGGTTGCGGGCTTGGATCAGCAAGCGATCGCTGTCTTCTTGCGTAAAGCTGGGTCGGCGCGGGGCCGGGCCGGGCTTGCTACGGCTCGGAGCCCGATCGTCGTTGTTCTTGCCCTCGGTGTCTTCGCGCGGGCGCTGCTCACCATCGCTGGGGCCACGATCTTGGGGGCTGGCCTCGGCGGCACCCGGCGGAGCCAGAGCCGCCGTCGGGCTGCGGCCCTCAGCGACCGCCCTGTTCGCCGCAGTGGCCGTTTCTTCCGTCGGTGGCACGGTTGGCCTGGGCCGATGATCCGGATTGCTTCGGCGCAACAGCAGCAGCGCCAGCAGCGCAGCCAGTCCAACTCCGGCCGCGACGATGGCAACCGTCCGGCGGGGCTGCCCAGGCAGAGGCTGGCTGCGCTCCGGCAGCGATGCCGACGCGGCCGACACGACCGGCGCGACGGGGGCCACAAGGGGGCGGGGGCCGCTGGCCAGGCGGGGCGGCAGGCTGGGGGGCAGCGCCGGCGGATCGTCGCTTAGAACCGTTGGGCCCTCGACAAACGGCACCTCGGCGCTGGTCAGCACGATGCCCGTGAAGTCGATCGGCCCCTCGCCTGCGTCGCTGGGCGCCCGGAGCAGGCTGGGGTGGCTGAGCGGGCTCGGCGGGATCTGGCCCAGTCGCTGCAAGGTGGCGGCCACCTCGGACATCGGCGGGCGCTCTTTGGCTTCTTTGGCCAGCATGGCGTGCACTAGCTCGACGAGAGGGCCGGGCGTCTCCGGCGCCAGGCTGGCCAGCGGCGGCGGCTCTTTGAATAGGTGCATTCCAATGTAGCGACCGGGTTCATCCGAGACAAAGGGCGTACGACCGGCCAACATCTGATAAAGAATAATTCCTAACGCATAAACGTCCGATTTCTCGGTAATTCCTTTCCCTCCCGCGCACTGCTCCGGCGACATATAGGGAGGCGTGCCCATGACGATATTGCCCTGTGTCTGAACGGTTTGCTTCGACTGATTGACAATTTTGGCAATGCCAAAGTCGAGGATTTTGACCCGTTCCCCCCCCAGCGAGTCGTCATCCGGGACCAGCATGATGTTTTCCGGCTTGAGGTCGCGGTGAATGATCGTTTTGGCGTGGGCCGCGGCGATGGCCGATGCCACCTGTCGCCCCAGCCGCATGACTGTCAGCGTTGGCATGCGCGGGGTCTTCTCAAGGTGGCTGGCCAGCGACTCGCCAGCGACGAATTCCATGGCCAGAAAGGCGGCGCCGTCCGGCGTCTGACCGTGGTCGAAGACCTTGACCATGGCCGGGTGGTCGATGGCGTTGGTGGCGTGGGCCTCGTTGAAGAAGCGCGCGCTGAACTCAGCCTGCTGCGCGTATTCGGTACGCAGGATTTTCAGCGCCACGCGGCCGCCTAGATCGTCTCGCTCAGCCTCCCAAACCACCCCCATGCCGCCTTCGCCCAGCAGCCGCACCAAGCGGTATTTGCCAATCAGCTGTCCCTGCATCGCCGCGCCTGTCGCGAGCACACCTGCGAACCCCTTAGGGTATCCCGGCTCGTCGGGGACGGTAAACTGCTTTCTGTCCCGCGGCGGCCAGGCGCTAGCCGGGGGGCTCCGTCAGACGAGGGGCGCAATCGGGTGACCAAGAGCGCCTAACAAAACCGTAGCGAGGAACCCCGGCAGCAAGGAGGGAGGAGTGAGCGGCCTCCCGGCCGTGACCGACGACTGACGCAGCGGCGGGGGTCCGCAGTAGGTTTTGATAGGCGCTCTAAATCGGCGTGGCGAACCGTCCGCGCTGCGCTTGTAGGAAGCGCAGCAGACTCTCGCGGAGCTGGCGATGGCTGGCCGCGGTGAGATGGGTGGCACCGGGGATGAAGACAACCTGCGCCGCCGGCACCGCCCGCTGCAGGTTCTGCACGCCGATGGCCAGCGGATCGCGCTCGCCGACCACGCTGAGCAGCGGCACGGTCAGTCGCCCCAGATCCTCGGCGCTGACCGCAAGCCCGCTGATGCCGCGCAGGACACCGGCCAGCGCCAGGCCATCGTTGAGGTAGCGCGTCGAGAAGCGGACAAAGAAGCGATGTACGGGGCCGGCGGTGGCCCGTCCGCTGTCCACGGCGTCGCTCGGTGGGTCGATGCTGTCGCCGCGAGCGAGGGCCTCGGCCATGGCCTCCATGCGCTGCAGGAATCGGCTCTGCTGCGGCTGCTCCCAACCAGCGCCCAGCACCGACGCTGAAAGCAGCCGCCCAGGATGTCGCGTCGCGAGCTTGAGGGTGATGAAGCCGCCCAGCGAATAGCCGACGACGTGCGCCCGCGGCAGCCGCAGCTCATCCATCAAGCGCACCACATCATCGACCATCTCGATCCCGTAACTTTCGGCTTGGTGCGGCTTGCCGCTGCGTCCGTGGCCGCGCAGGTCCAGCGTGATGACGCGAAAGTGGGGCCGCAGCGCCTGCAGCACGGAAGCCCGGCGCCACTGCAGGTCGCCGTGTACCGCAAAGCCGTGCACCAAGATGACCGGCTCGCCAGCCCCCTCGTCGGTGTAGGCCAACGGCAGGCCCCCCGAAAGGAAGGTCCGGTACGGCGAGTGCGGCGTCACGTAGTAATAGACGCCCGCCGCCAGAAGCAGGATCTGCACAGCCAGGGCCAGGAGCGCGAAGCGGAGTCTGCGTCGGATGATGAGCATGGGATCCCGCGGGCTGATGTGCTGATTAGCGACAGTAACGAACGCGCGGGCCGGCTTCGTTCTTCAGTGCGCGACGCAGGGTGTCATCGGCTGTATCGATGCGGGCGCTGTAGTAGATGCTGCGGGCGAAGACTCGGCTGGGCTCATGCTGCTCGACCTTGGCGTCGTTGATGAGGTAGTCGTGGACGCTACGGCTGTAGCCTTTGGCGTTGTCCCAGCCCGATACCAGCGCCTTCTTTGATACCCAGAAGTCCGAGTCATGGGTCGGACTGTTGGGATCGGGGCAGCCCGGCAGACAGAAACTACCGGGTCGCGCTTCGTAGATGTTGGCCTCGCTGAGGAGCTGCGCAGCGTCGTTGCTGGCGGCGCCGAACTCGTACCAGTGTTCAAGGTAGTTGTTGTAGAAGTCGGCGAGCCCGAACGAAAACTGCGGACTGCGGCGCGTGATCTTTTCGAAGTAGTTGTGGTGCAGCGTGACCCGCATGCCCGGCGCGGGTTTTCCGTCGCTGTCTTTCCAGTGGAGCATCGACTTGGCGTGCCCGTACAGGTGCGAGTACGAGATGGTGACCTGGCTTGCGGCCCGGAGATCAAGCTGGCCATCGCCACCGCGCCCCAGGCCCAGGTGGTGAAACCAAAGGTCGCGCGATTCGAAGTCGGCCGGTGTGGCACCGCCGCGGCCGCGCACCTCGATCGAGTCGCCTTCGCTTTTGGCAAATCCCGCCGGATTCTGGATCGTCACGTCGGACAGGATGACGTTCCGGGTGCCCGATGGCAGGCGCAGGGTGCCATCGATGACGATGTTTCGGCCGCGCCCATCGACCGTCTTGTCCGACAGGACATCCATGCGACTGCTCAGCTTGATGGTCCCCTCAACGTCGAACACGATGTACTGCGACGCTGTGCTGGCCAGGCCCGCGCGTAACGTGCCGGGTCCGCTGTCGGCGAGGCTGGTGACGCGATAGACGCGGCTGGGGCTGCCGCCCGTGACCGCCGCGCCAAAGCCCGCCCGCTCGGCCAATAGCGTCGCCGCGCTGTAGGGATAGCGCGAACAGTCTTCGGTCAGCGCCCCCTTGAGCGCATGCCCTGCGGCGCTCGTCGCGCTTGCCTCCTCGGTCACAAGCTCGCCCCCACAGCCCAAGGAAAGCCCGCAGCCCAGCAGCGACAGCAAAAGCGGGGACAGCATTCGTCGGTCAGTTCGCATCATCGTTCACTCCGCCGGCACCATGTCACGCCCCCGCCACGACCGACAAGCGCGGGCTCAGGGGCAGGGCAAAGCAGTTGACGGCAAAGGAATAGGCGGGCTACGCAGAAATGCGCTGGGCTGCAAGGGCCTGTTTCGCTGTGTGACAACCATCAGGTGAACGAGAGATACCCCATGGAATGCTTGATAAGGCTGGTGGCGTCCGTGCGAAGCGTCTTAGCTCTGAGTAAAATATCAAAACCAAATTTCGGACATCAGCAAGTACGGAAACTCATTGAAGAAACACTGCTCACCGATGCCGAATTTGAAGCATTCTGCCTCGATTGCTTTCCAACGGTGCATCGACAATTTGGCTGCTCGCAAAATCATGTTCAGAAACTGGACTTGCTGATTAGTGCGCACTCTGCAAAGGCAATTGTTGATGCATTGACGAGAACAGGCCGATTGAGTCCGCATTTGCTTGGGTCTGGGCATTATTCTGATACGGTTCGATCTGGGGTGGTGGCCAAACGCTTGAGACGCATCGGCCGAATTGGCGGTTTGGCTGTTCTTGTGGCCTTGCTGATCTTCGCAAAGAAAACGTATGTATCTGATTTGGCACTGCCTGCATTGCCGCGGCAGTGGACGAAGATTGCCGGGCGGCAGCCGGCGAATGAATTTATCAATGGAGTAGAAAGCCTCGCAGTCGAGGCGATTGGGGCTGAGAATATTTCAATCACGCATCACCGGATGTTCGATTCTGCGCTGAAAAAAACAATCTACTACATCGAAATATACAATCGGAAGACGAATAGCATAGCTGCTTCGATCATCCTTTCTTCTGACGATATTAAAGCCTGGATCGCCACGACCCCGATTCGTCATCCGGTGGTGCGAAATTTTGTCCTGTCGCTGGCCCGGGAACTGGACCGCAGCGAAGCGACTCCAGCGTCGGGCGAGGCGGCTACCGTGCCGCTTTTGGAACCGAAGCCTGCACAGCCCACGGCCCCGAACGTCCCAGGGCCCCGTGTGCCGCCTCAGCCTCGGCTTCCTCCTGGGGTATTGCACCCGGCGGTACCGGCGGTGCCGACAGCCGACCTGGGAGTAGCCGAGGCGGAACTCGGCATTCCTGCCGAATCGAAGCCAGTGCCGGACATGTCTGTCGGAGCGGAGGAACCAGGCAACCCGCGCAGCTACCTGAAGATCCTGCCAATGATCTATATGAAAGATGAATTTCTGTATCGCGAAATTCCCCGGCTGAGCGATGTCGTAAAAGATAGATTTTTATGCTCTGAATTTACGATTACGCACAAAATATGTGTGGACATGAATGGTCGAGTAACTTTCATTGAACCGATTGTTACGATATCAGATTACGATTCTGTTATAGTGAGTTCCTTGAAAAAGTGGAAATTTAAGCCACGCCCCGAACCCGTTTGTTTTGTCAATGCACTGAATTACATGGTAGACAACGGGCGCGACTGCGAAAAAGTCAGCATTGATTTGTCTGAATTTCAAATCCAGGGAAAAGTTTCAGTCCCTGTTAAGATTGAAAGAATATCGGGGGGCGATCCTCATTTACCAGAGCACATCAAAAATATGTTCCGCGACAGTGTTCTCTCTGCTGCGTATAAGGTTTGCATTTCTCCAAAGGGTGAGGTAGTTCGTGTGGAACCGCAAAAATCCATAGACAGGCGAGCGGGGCAGACCGGTGGCGATTCTGCAATTATTGAAACAGTCTATAGATGGAAATATAAGCCGATTCCTACTATGTCGTGTTATCTTCAGCGTTTTGAATATTTTATTAGCTGACTGGGCGAGCCGCTGAAGTTTTGCCGCTTACTGCCCGGCTATCGCGTGGTCGGGGGGCGCAAGCACGCCACGTCGGCGCCCCAAAACGATGCGGGAAGATGGGCGGCGCGGTGGTTGGGATCTAGCGCAGACTTGACCCTGTCAGAGGGGGGCCCTAATCTTCTGCGCCCGTATGAGCGTCGCTACTCCTCCACCGCCTCCGGCTCTGCAAGAGCTCCTGGTTTCTCTCGATCAGGAGACGCAGCGCCGTTATTTGAACTATGCGCTGTCGGTCATCACGGCGCGTGCGCTGCCCGATGTACGCGACGGGCTAAAGCCAGTGCAGCGGCGCATCCTTTACGCCATGTATCACGACCAGCGGCTGTATCCCGACGCCAAGTTTCGCAAGTGCGCGTCGGTGGTCGGCGATGTGCTGGGCAAGTATCACCCACACGGTGACTCGTCGGTGTACGAGGCGCTGGTGCGCATGGCGCAGGACTTTTCGCTGCGCTATCCGCTGATCGATGGGCACGGGAACTTCGGGTCGCAGGACGGCGACTCGCCGGCTGCCTATCGCTATACCGAGTGCCGGCTGCGTCATTCCGCTATCTCGCTGCTTGGTGAGCTGGGGCAGAGCACCGTCGAATATCGTCCGACGTTCGATGGCGTACGCTTCGAGCCGGTGGTGCTACCGGCGCAGCTTCCGAACCTGCTGCTCAATGGCACGCAGGGCATCGCCGTCGGTATGGCGACCTCGATTCCGCCGCACAACGCAGGTGAGCTGCTAGATGCCTGCCTGGCGCTCATCGACGATCCGCAGCTCGATACGCGGGCGCTCCTGCGCTACGTTCGCGGCCCAGATTTTCCGACGGCGGGTGAGCTCTTGACCTCGAAGGCCGAGCTGACCGAGGTGTACGAGACTGGTCACGGCTCGCTGCGCCTGCGCGCCACCTATCGCATCGAGGAGCCGGCCGACCGTCGCGAGGGCAAGCGCATCATCGTCGATTCGATCCCGTATGCCGTGGTGCGCTCGTCGATCATGGAAAAGATCGGCGAGCTGGTCGAAGAGAAGAAGCTGCCGATGGTGCAGGACTGCCGCGACGAATCGACCACCGACACGCGCATGGTGTTTGAGCTCAAGCGCGGCTCTGACCCGACGCTGGTCATGGCCTATCTGTTCAAAAACACCGGGCTGCAGACGACGGTGCAGATGAACCTGACCTGCCTGGTGCCGACCGACAATCCCGAGGTCGGAGCACCGCAGCGCCTGGGCCTGCGCGACTGCATTCGCCACTTCCTGGACTTCCGCTTTCAGGTGGTGACGCGTCGGCTGGATCACGAGCTAGGCGAGCAGAAAAAGCGCATCCATGTGCTCGATGCCTTTGCCCGCGTCTACGACGCGCTCGATGAGATCATCACGATGATCCGCCGCAGCGAGGGCAAAGCCGATGCCAAAGAGAAGCTCATCAAGCGCTTTGAGTTCGACGAGGATCAGGCCGAGGCAATCCTTGAGCTCAAGCTGTACAAGCTGGCCAAGCTTGAGATCCTGGCGATTCAGAAAGAGCTGGCTGAGCGCCAAAAAGAAGCGCGCCGTCTAGAGAGCCTGCTGGCCAGTGACGCCAAGCGCTGGGATGTCATCCGTCGCGAGCTCGGTGAGCTGCGCGAGAAATATGCCGATAAGCGCCGCACCCGCATCGGCGTCCCGGCCGAGGAAGTGACCGTCGATGAGACGGCGTTCATCGCCCACGAAGACAGCAACGTCATCCTGACCCGCGATGGCTGGGTCAAGCGTGTCGGGCAGCTGCGCGATATCTCGACGACCCGGGTGCGCGAGGGCGACGAGGTCATGTGTGTCCTCGGCGGATCGACCAAGGAGCTGGTGGTCTTCTTCAGCAGCCTCGGCTCGGCCTATGTCTGTCGCATCCTCGATGTGCCGGCCACGACGGGCTACGGCGAGCCGGTGCAAAAGCTGTTCAAGTTCGACGATGGCGAACAGGTCGTGGCGGCGATGTCGCTGGACCCGCGCGCCTTGCCTGGCCCGACGGCGAACACGGTGCTTTTGGCCGTCACCAAGACCGGCCTGGCGCTGCGCTTTGCGCTGCAGCCGCACAGCGAGGTGTCGACGCGCAGTGGCCGCATGTTCGCCAAGCTGCAGACCGGCGATGCGGTGCTGGGCGTGCGTCTGGCCGCTGACTCGGCGCGCGTCAACGTCGTCTCGGCGGAAGCGCGCGGCCTGGCCTGCGCTGCGCACGAGGTGCCGATCCTGTCAGGGGCGGGCAAAGGCGTGCAGCTCATCAAGCTGCAGGACGACGACAAGGTCCTGGGCTTTAGCGTCAGCGAGCCGCTGCGCGTCGAGACCGACAAGGGCGACGTGCTGGACGTGGCGACGATGACCGATATGGCGGGGCGCGGCGGGCGCGGGCGCGAGGTCCTAAAGCGCGGTCGCTTGATGCGCTATCTGCCGCCGACCCCGACGGTGCCCCAGCTCGGCGCGGGCAAGCCCAGCCCGACCCAGTCAGCTGGCGGGGGGGGGCCCGCCGACTCGGGCCCGCTGTTTGGTGGTGGGCACTGATTTCGCCCCAGCCGCAACGTCCGCTGCGATTCGCAACTGACTGACCCCTTTTCGTAGGCGAGTTTTCGACATGGCGACGAGCGCAACCCCCAAGCAGTCGAGTAAGAGCAAGAACGCGGCCTACACCGCGGACGACATCGTGGTCCTCGAAGGGCTAGAGCCCGTCCGCAAGCGGCCCGGCATGTACATCGGCGGCGTCGACAGCCGCGGCTATCACCACCTGCTGTGGGAGCTTCTCGACAACGCAGTCGATGAGGCCATCAACGGCTATGCCAGTCTGATCACCGTCACGCTGCACAAAGACTCACGCTCAGCGACGGTGGATGACAACGGCCGCGGCATCCCGACCGGCATCATGCCGAAGTACAACAAGAGCGCGCTGGAGATCATCCTGACGACGCTGCACGCTGGTGGGAAGTTCGAGGAAGGCAACTACACCCACTCCGGCGGTCTGCACGGCGTCGGTGCCTCGGTGGTAAACGCGCTCTCGGCCGAGCTCTGGGTACGCGTGCGTCGCGACGGCCAGGAGATCGAGCAAGGCTTCGCCCGTGGCATTGCACTGGGACCGCAGATCGTCGTCGGCAAGGCGCGCGGCAGCGGATCGAAGCTGTTCTTCCGCCCCGACCCCGAGATCTTCGGCGAAAAAGCCCAGTTCGACTTTGAGCTAGTGCGCGAGCGGCTAGAGGCCAAGAGCTACCTGCACAAGGGCCTGCGCGTCGTCTTCGTCGACGAGGTGGCCGGCACTCGCACCGAATTTCAGCACCAAGGCGGCATCGCCGATTACCTGCAGAAGATCGCCACCGACCGCCAGAAGCCGACGCTGTGCCCTGCCGTGTATGTCGAGCGCGGAGGCGACGGCGGTGCGACTCGCTTCGAGCTGTCGTTCCTGTGGAGCGAGGGCGATGGTGAGTACATCAAGAGCTTCGTCAATGGCATCCCCACCCCGTCGGGTGGCACGCACGAAAACGGGCTCAAGGCGGGATTGGTCAAGGGCGTGCGCAACTACATGGACACGCATGGCCTGCTGCCCAAGGGCCTGACCCTCACCGCCGAGGACATCCGCGACGGTCTGTGCGCCATCCTGTCGTGCTACGTGCGCGAGCCGCAGTTCCAAGGCCAGACCAAAGAGCGCCTCAATAACCCCGAAGTCACCGCCGAGCTTGACGGTGCGGTGCGCACGTTTATCGAGGGCTGGCTGAACAACAACGCCTCGTCGGGCGAAGCCATCACCTCGCGCATCATCCACACCGCGCGAGTCCGCGAAGCCGCCAAGGCCGCCAGCCAAGCCGTGCAGCGCAAGGGCCCGGTCAGCCACCGCCTAAACCTGCCGGGCAAGCTCGCCGACTGCCAGAGCAACGATCCTGGCCAGACTGAGCTCTTCATCGTCGAAGGCGACTCGGCCGGTGGCTCGGCCAAGCAGGGGCGAAATCGCAAGACGCAGGCCATCCTGCCGCTGCGTGGCAAGGTCCTCAACGCAGCGCAAGCGACCATCGAAAAGCTGCTGTCGAACAAGGAACTGCAGGACATCGTCTCGGCCCTGGGCTGCGGCATGGGTGACAAGTACGATGAGTCGCGCCTGCGCTACGGCCGCATCTTCCTGCTCATGGACGCGGACAGCGACGGGCACCACATCTCGACGCTGCTCCTGACCTTCTTTTATCGCTACCTGCCCAAGCTCATCGAAAACGGGCACGTCTATCTGGCGCAGCCGCCGCTTTACCGCATCGACCACGGCAAAGAGACCCACTGGGTTCTCGACGACGCCGAAAAGGATCGCATCCTCGCCCGCTTGCCCAAGAACGCCAAGCCCGAGATCACGCGCTTCAAGGGCCTGGGCGAGATGATGCCGCAGCAGCTCTGGTCGACAACGCTCGACCCCAAGCGCCGCGTCGCGCTGAAGATCCGCATCGACAACAAAGAAGAGACCGACCGCATCCTCAACGACCTCATGGGCAAGGACGCGAGCGCTCGCTTCCGCTTCATCATGGACCGCGCCAAAGACGCCCAGGCGCTGGACATCTGAAACGGCAGCGACGGTTCGGACGGGGAGGGGACGCTGCCGTCACGTCGGCGGGGCAGGGGCGTCAGCCCGCGGGATCAGCGCCATCGAGTCGACATCGCAGCCGCGGCGCCCGCCACTGCGTGCACAATCGACGCATGAACGAACCCACCCGCACTGACGATTTTGCTCAAGCTCCCGCGACGATTCGGCTTGGGGATTTGCAGGTCCGGCGCATGGGCTACGGCGCGATGCGTCTGCCCGGCAAGGACGTGTGGGGCGAGCCCGCCGATCCCGATAACGCCCGCCGCGTCCTACGTCGTGCCATCGAGCTAGGCATCAACTTCATCGACACCGCCTGGTTCTACGGCCCCTACGTCGCCAACCGGCTGATCTTCGAAGCGCTGCATCCCTATCCGCAGGATCTGGTTATCGCCTGCAAGCTGGGCGGAGGTCGCGGCCCGAGCGGAGCGTGGACCCCGGCCGCCCGTCCCGAGGAGCTACGCCGCGGGGCCGAGGACGATCTGCGCACCCTGCACCTCGACCGCCTGCACATCGTGCACCTGCGCTATCGGAAGGACTCGGGCGTGCCGTTCTTAGAGTCGCTGGATGCCCTGATCGCGCTGCAGGCCGAGGGCAAGATTCGCCACCTGGCCCTAAGCTGCGTCGATGCCCAGCAGCTGGCCTCAGCCCTTTCGCGCACGCCGATCGTCGCGGTGCAGAACCTGTACAGCGTGGCCGGCGGCGGTCGCGGCAAGCTGGCCCAGCTTGCGCATGCCGAAGTTGCCGATCCCGACGCGGTCCTTGACCTGTGCACAGCGCGCGGCATCGCCTTCCTGCCGTTCTTCCCGCTGGCCGTCGGCCGCGTTAGCCAGGGCAACCGGGCGCTTGCCGCCATTGCGCAGCGGCACGGCGCCTCCGAGGCGCAGATCGCTCTGGCCTGGCTGCTCGCCCGCTCGCCGGTCATGCTGCCGATTCCGGGGACGGGCTCGATTGCCCACCTGGAAGAAAACTGGGGCGCTCGCCGCATCGCCCTGTCCCCGCAGGATCTGGCACAGCTTGCGGGCTAGCCCCGCCAGGCGCGCCCTGTCGGATTCCTTTTTGGTCAAGCCGGCAGGTTCCTTTTTCTGGCTGCCGAGGATTCCTCTTTCCGCCTGGAACTGATTCCTTTTTCTTATTGCCGGTGTCGGTCCGAGCTGGGGGCGCCGCTTTGGCAGCTTGTGCGACGGAAAAACAGCCATTGCTTCGCCCTGCGCTTTGCCGCCATCATAGGGGCTCTCGCCCCGTCCGCCCACTGGAGGTCTCATGTCTATCTCGCGTCGGAATCTCGGTCGGCTGCTGCTTGCGACCGCGCTGCCGCTGTGTGCTGCAAGCCCGCTATTCCCGGCTCGATCGCTGGCTCAGAGCTGGGCTCCCTACCTGGATTTGCTGAAAAAGGACAAGTCGCAGGGGGTGAAAGCAGCCGCCATTTATGGCCAAGATGGGGCGAAGTGGGCGGCAACGGTCGAGGCCAAGGCCGGAGAGATTTCTGCCCTGCTTGCGGGTATGAAAGACAGCACGAAGTTTCAGGCCAGCGGTATCGTCTTTGCGGGTGTCAAATATATGTATCTTACGGCCCGCAGCCCACAGGGCATCGTCGGCAGGAAGGGACCGAACTCCATCCTGCTCCGTACGACCAATAAAGCAATCCTTGTCGTGATAACCAACGATGGAGCAAATCCGGCAAACATAACGAGTATTGATTTTGTGGCAGATGATTTCTTGAAGAAGAAATTTTAATATTCAACAATATTTTTTATTACCCAGAAAGTCCCCCCTGGGAGTCCGGGGTCTGGGGCCGCTAGCTTGGCGTTCCCCGTCCCAGGCCGTAGGCAGCAAAAAAGGAGCTCACATGCCCCGTTCGCTTAACACCATCCTGGCCTGTGCTGGCGCGCTAGCGCTGGGTGTCTGGCTGGGCTCATCCCCCTCGTCGGCATCGGCGCAGTCCAAGGCACAGGCCGCCATCGCCGCCCTTGGAGAGTCCGGTGCCACCCAGGTCAAAGAGCCGCCTCCCGATCCCAAGCGCAAGCGGGCCGGCGACGCCTGCAAGACCGACGACGAGTGCCAACGCCACCATAGCTGCGTCAAGACCGGCGACAAGGGCGTCTGCACCGCCCCGCAGCTTCCGCCTGGCACCGTCACCTAGGACGCGGGCGGCGGGCTGCCGCGGGCCGGCTGCCGGCCGACCGGCCTCGCTAGGTCTACCCCTGGGGTTCTCGCCCCAGACACTACCCGCCCGACTGCGGAAACAGCATCCCCCAAGAGCCCAGCGCTAAGAAGAGGCCGCCGAGCACGATGACCAGGATGTTGACGGCGCTGTAGCTGGCGTTGAGGTCGGCCTGGGCGTCGTGCTTGCGGAGGTAGGCATTGATCTCGCGCTGCGCCGCGGCCAGCGGAAAGGCCGCCACCAGACCAATCAGAATGCCCAGCACCGCGATGGAGGTCTTGGCGCGGCTAAGTAGGTTGGCGAGCACGACCGAGACTACCCAGATCGTGGCCTGACTGCGCAGGTCGACGGCAGTAGCGACGCCCGCCTGTTGCGCGCTGCTGCGAATGAAACCGAAGAGCTCGTGGATAAAGAAAACGCCAAAGAAGGCCCGACCGAACGGACTGATCTCGCGGAGTCGGCCTCCATGCCAACGCAGGGCCGTCCACTGTCGATAAAGCCAGTACACTGCGTAGATATTCATTGTGCAGATCGTGAGTGTAATGAGCTTATTGGGCGAGACCGCGTAATACGGAATCGAGCCGGACTCGAATGTGTCAACAGGCGGCGGCGGTGCAGCGTTTGGCGACGGCGGCTGGGTAGAATCTAGCTCTTGCATACGATGTGGACTCCCGGTTGGTAATTGCAGCAGATCAAACAGGCTGATGCCGCTATCCACGGTATCGCGAGAGCTGGTCTGGCTGCAATCGCCTGCACTTTTGCCGGATGCGGGGGGGCCGACCGCAGCGGTTCCCAGGTGCCTGCGCAAGCCCCGGCAAGCGACTCAGAACGCGCCTCCTCCGACGAGCGGCGCGGAGGAGGGGCCTGCCTGGCTAATAGATTTGCCCTATCATAGTCATTCAGCGATTGTCTTGGAGCTATCAGCGCGACTGCGGCATCTTGTGCTCAGTGGGCGGTGACAAGGCCGTCTTCCTCTCTTGAATTCTTTTCCTAGGAGCGACCGATGACTACAGACGCGAAGTGTCCCTTTCATCATGCGGCGGGTGGTGGCACGTCGAACCGTGACTTCTGGCCGGGTCAGCTGCGGCTGGAGCTCTTGCATCAGCACTCGGAGAAGTCGAACCCGATGGGCGAAGGTTTTCGCTACGCCCGCGAGTTCGCCGGCCTAGATCTGGCCGCGCTCAAGCGCGATCTGACGGCGCTTATGACCGACTCGCAGGACTTCTGGCCGGCCGACTTCGGACACTATGGGCCGCTGTTTATCCGCATGGCCTGGCACAGCGCCGGCACCTACCGCACCGGCGATGGGCGCGGCGGCGGCGGTCGTGGGCAGCAGCGCTTCGCACCGCTTTCGGCGTGGCCAGACAACGTCAACCTCGACAAAGCGCGCCGCCTGCTGTGGCCGATCAAGCAGAAGTATGGGCGCAAGATCTCGTGGGCCGACCTGATGATCCTCACCGGCAACGTAGCGCTGGAATCGATGGGCTTTAAGACCTTCGGCTTCGGCGGTGGCCGTCCCGACGTGTGGGAACCGGATCAGGATGTGTATTGGGGCCGCGAGAAGAAGTGGCTCGATGACCAGCGCCACACGGGAGAGCGTCAGCTAGAGAACCCGCTGGCCGCCGTGCAGATGGGTCTGATTTATGTGAACCCCGAGGGACCGGGCGGCAATCCTGACCCACTTTTGGCGGCGTGCGACATCCGCGAGACCTTCGCCCGCATGGCGATGAACGACGAAGAGACGGTCGCGCTGATCGCCGGCGGCCACACCTTTGGCAAGACGCACGGCGCGGGCGAGACCACGCACGTCGGCGCTGATCCCGAGGCGGGCAGCCTGGAACAGCAGGGCCTGGGCTGGCACAGCCGCTTCCGTAGCGGCAAGGGCGGCGACGCCATCAGCAGCGGCCTAGAGGTCACCTGGACGACGACGCCGACCCGCTGGAGCAACAGCTTCTTTGACCACCTGTTCGGCTATGAGTGGGAACTGAAGAAGAGTCCGGCCGGGGCCCATCAGTGGGTGGCCAAGGGCGCTGAGGCGACGATCCCCGACGCGCACGATCCCAGCCGGCGGCACGTTCCGACCATGCTGACCACCGACCTGTCGCTGCGCTTCGATCCGGCGTACGAGGCGATCTCGCGTCGCTTCTGGCAGCATCCCGAGCAGTTTGCCGACGCCTTCGCGCGGGCGTGGTTCAAGCTGACGCATCGCGATATGGGACCGCGCACTCGCTACCTGGGCCCCGAAGTGCCGGCCGAGGAGCTGCTGTGGCAGGACCCGATCCCGGCGGCGAATCATCCGCTGGTCGATGCCGCCGACGTCGCGGCGCTCAAAGAGCGGCTGCTGGCCTCGGGCCTGTCGATTGCAGAGCTGGTGTCGACGGCCTGGGCCTCGGCTGCAACCTTCCGCGGCTCGGATCTGCGCGGTGGAGCCAACGGGGCGCGCATTCGCTTGGCGCCACAGCGCGACTGGGAAGTCAATCAGCCGACGCAGCTTGACCGCGTGCTGCAGACGCTCGCCAGCATCCAGGCCGACTTCAACGCCGCACAGACGGGGGGCAAGCGGATCTCGCTCGCCGATCTGATCGTGCTCGGCGGGGTGGCCGCGGTCGAGCGCGCCGCTGCCAACGCCGGGCATCCCGTCGTCGTGCCGTTTACCCCGGGTCGCATGGACGCCAGCGCTGAGCATACCGACGCCGCGTCCTTCGCCGTGCTGGAGCCGGTCGCCGATGGCTTCCGCAACTATCAGCGGGCTTCCGTAAAGACCCCGGCCGAGACCCTGCTCATCGACCGGGCGCAGCTTCTGACCCTGACCGCACCGGAGATGACGGCGCTGCTCGGCGGCCTGCGTGTGCTCGGCGCGAACCACGCTGGCTCGGCGCACGGCGTCTTCACCCAGCGCCGCGACACCCTGAGCAACGACTTCTTCGTCAACCTGCTCGACATGAGCACCGAGTGGCGCGCCACCTCGCCCGCCGCTGACCTGTTCGAAGGCCGCTGCCGCAAGACTGGCGCCGTGAAGTGGACCGCCACCCGCGTCGATCTCGTCTTCGGATCAAACTCCCAGCTTCGCGCCCTCGCCGAGGTCTACGGCAGCACCGACGGTGAGGCCAAGCTGGTGCACGACTTCGTCGCTGCCTTCAGCAAGGTCATGAGTCTCGACCGCTTCGATCTCGCCTAGTCGTTCACTGCCCCCCTGCAGACTTCACCGCTCGCCCATCGGCTGTGGCCGATTCTCGACGCTCTTTTCAAAAGCAGCCTTCGTCCCCGTCGGCATTGACAGGGCTGGGCGGCGGGCCGTCTAATAGGACGGTGGCGCCTCCTTCTTCGATGGATCTGGCAGAGGCTGCGGGTCAGCTGGCGCAGCAGGCGGCCGAGATTCAGCGTGAGCTAGACCGCCACAGCCGGCAGCGGCAGGCTGAGTTTGCGCGGCTGCTCTCGACGGTCCCCCCGGAGCTACGGGCGGTGTTTGCGCCGCTTGCCCCGCCGCAGCTTTGGGTCAGCCGACATCAGGTGCACTGCCAGCTTGAGCAGTGCGTGACGCGGCAGGCGCCGCTTGCCGTTCGCTTTGCCTCGCAACGCTACGGCGCTTCGGCGCTGCAGCCGTTGTCGCAGGCGAAGACGGTGACGATCGACATCACGGTGGAGCGAATCCCGCCCCCCGGACAACCCCCCAAGTAATCTGAGGCAGGAATATGGCACAGACCGATCAGCTCATTACGGTGGCAAAGATTGTGGGTCAGCTGGGACTTAGCGTGGCGGATGCTCAGCGCGAATTTGATGTGAATTACATCAATCGAATGACTGACTTTGTGAAGATCGCCAATGCGCTAATGAACGGTTCCAGTGGCGCAGATTCCAGCGCCGCACGGGATATTCTAATGAAGTTAGCGCCGTCTCATTATCAATTTACTGAGACGACGCTGAGCGTAAAGATGGATCTGTCGCAGTCGCTGTCGGTCTCGGCGGGACTGGGCGTTTCAGTCGGGGTTGGGGCGGTGGCCGTGAACGCTTCGATGAGCGTCGCCTATGGCACCGATGAACGCTCCGCCGCCGAGATCAAGACGGTCATCCACGCCATTCCAGCCGACCGCGCCGTTATGGACACCCTGCTGCAGCGAGCCAAGGACCTGCCGAGCGCCACGCTGCCCGACCGGCCGCAGACCAAGGACACGCTGTCCGCCGCCAACGACTTCATGAAGGCGCTGTCGGCGAAAAAGCCGACCGAGGAAAAGACCACCACGGGCTAAGCCAGCCTCGTCGCTGACGTGCCCAGTGCGCCCCGCGCCGGCCCCCTGCTGTTGGCCGCGTGTTGGGTCGCGGGCCCTGACTGCCCCCGCCCTCTACGCCTTGAATCGAGCCACCAGCCATGCCGACGCCCCCCAATCGCTATGAATCGACGCTGCGAGACCTAGAGCAAGCCGTTGCCGCCGTCCGCCGGTTCAGCAATGAGCCGATGGACAAGACTCTGCTCGCCAAGGCCTGCGCCGATGCCGAGCGCTGCTTAGGCGTGTTTGGCGACCTGCTGGAGGACCGCAGCACATCGTCGCTAGAGTCGTTCTTTGGCGCAGTGGGGGCAGGGGTGATTAGCGCCCAGCGCGAGCTTGATAGACACTCAATTGCCTATATCCAGGATTCGATTACAGAGCACGCCAAGGCCCTTGCCCCGCCGGCTGCGGCAGAGGATGCAAAGCTTGGGAAAGTGCTCAAGAATGGAGCGGAACACGGGGGGGCGGAAAACTGGAATGCATTGGCAATTCCACCCAATGCTGCAATGTTCCGAATTCCCCGGGTTACGGCAGAATTTAAATTTGCCGTTGAGCAGACGACGTCCAAGGGAATTAATGTAATTTTTTATAGCAATAAGGTAGAGAGTCAGTCGCTGCAGCAGCAGACGGCCACGATTGAGGTGGTCTCGGTCCCGCTGCCGCCCAACTATCGGCCGCCCGCCCCCGATGCGGCCCCGGCGGGGCGGCTGGCCAATGGCGATCGCGTCAGCCTGCAGGAGCCCGACAAGAATCGGCCCAGCGACGATCCGCAGCCTGACAAGCTGCGCCCTGTCGAGGCCAGTAAGGCACCCAGCGGCGGGGCTCCGGCCAAGGGGAAGCCGGTGCCGAGCCAGCAGCCGGTGATTTTCAGCGCTGACTCCGACGAGGACAGCCCTAGGCAGCCAGCCGCTGCTGGACTCGCTGCGCAGCGCAATGAGCGCATGGAGAACCCGGGGGATTTTCAGGCGGTGCGCGGCCTGGGCGAGCTACCGCCGGTGGCCAACATCCAAGACGCGAGGCACCCGGCGCTTCAGGTGCGCCAGGAGCAGAGGGCGGGGGACCCGCTGGGACCGGCGATCGTGCCCGAGCTTGGGGCGCTGAGTAACCCATTTGCCGAGGCCTTGGCCGGCCGGGTGCTAGACGAGGGCTCGCGCCGCGATCTATTCGCCCGCATCGTCCCGACCATCGAAGCCATGGGCATGGCCGGCTTCGCGCATCGTCGCCTGCTGACCAAGTCGGGTCAGGCCCGGACGGTCATCTTGGAGGGCGAGGGGCACCGCTACTTCCTGCTCTACGGGCGCACCGAGCCGCTGCCGCAGCTTGTCATTTGGGAGTTCTCAGCCTCGCCGCCACAGCTACAGCAGCTGGTGCGGCTGCGTGCCGATCCGCAGCACTCCTCGGGCTTGATGCATGCCTGCCGGTTGCTAGAGCAGCTAGGCAGCGAGCAGGTAGCCCTGCGCGATCGTCATGGCGGATGAGTCCGCAGCCTTAGATCTGGGAGGTCTGCCCGACGTCATCGCCGGCCTCAGCCAGGCGACGGTGCAGGCCGCGCTGCAGGTGGTGCAGGGGTCGCTGCCGCGGTCCGACGACGGAGAGCTGGCCGCCGATCGCTACTACGCGATCGCTGCGACGCAGCTGGCCTTTCGCTTCCTGTTTGTGCGCAAGGCCACGCAGGTCGTGCTGTTTTTTCACAAGGCGCAGACCGAGGTGCGGCCGCTTTCGGGAACCGTCGAGCTGCGCCTGCGGGCAAGTCCAGCCCAGCCCGAGGGCGCTGTCCCCGCGTCAGGGGCGGCAGACGGTGGACCGGAAGGGGCTGGGGGCGAGCACCTGCGTCTGGGCCTGCCGAGCTTCATCGACCTTGTGCCCTCGCTGGAGGAGCGAGTTCGCTACGCTCCGGTTGGCGCTGCGCCCGATTCGCTGGTGCTGTTTCGCATCGGGCCGGGGGCAGGGCATCGCCTGGCCATCGCGCTGGCTGATCACCTTGAGGCCTCGGCCGTGACCTACTTCGACGGCGTTCGCCACGAGCTTGGCGCGAGCTGGCCGGCCCGTCCGTTTTTGGATCTGGCGCTGGCGATTGCCGGTTGGCTGCGTGAGCAGCAGCCGGGCGGTGGGGCTTCAGCGTCGGATACCCTCATTGACCTGGAGCTCGGCGGGATGGGGGCCACAAATGACGCGGGCGGGGTGATACGCAGCCTGGTGACTGCCTATCGTCAGACCGAAGCCGCGCTGCCCCGGCCGCCGGCCGCGGCCGGAGAGCTGGCCGCTGCGATCGTCGCCCGTCCCGCCGCCAGCACCGCACCCAGTCGAGAGTGGCTGACGCAGGCCGGCCTGCTGCCAAGCTACGAGATCGAGAGCTATCGCGCCGAGGTGCAGCTTCGTCTGGGTCAGGACGGCCAGATCCGCAGCGAGGGCGAGGCGGTGAGCTTGGCGATGTCGCTGGCCGTGAGCCGACGCTCAGCGGGGCTGGCCATCGATATCGCGCTTTTGCCGCCGGATTTTCTGATCACTGGCCTGCTGCACAGCCAGTTCGTCGAGTCGCTGGCCAACCTCTCGCCAGGGCGCGAATTCCCGCCCGATCTCGCAGCGCCCGGGGTCTTCCGCGATGCGATTCGTTCGGCGCAGGGCGGGCTGTCGATCTTTCGCGTCGCGCGCAGCGGCGAGGTCGACGAAGACCTGATCCTCGTGCCGCTGCGGGGTGGCCGGGCCGAGCGTCAGCTCTTGCTGTCAGTCGATGCCGTCATCGATCGCTCGACACCGGTGCCGCGCGTCAAGCTGAGCAGCTTGCGTCTGCGCTATGACTCGCAGACCGACGCCGACCAGCAGATCGATGGTGCGACCGCCGGCTATTTTCTGCGCCTCGCCCAGTCCCTGCACATCTGGACCCGCTGGACTCGAATGTCGGATAAATCCAAATAAATAAATCTATTGACTGTTTAATTGTGATATGAATGTGATTTGTGTTGATGTGTTTGATTAATTATTAAGCTTCGACTGAATGGTGATCGCTTAGAGTACTTCGCTGTCCGGTTCCTTACTTACAGAGACTCTGCGGATTCCCAGGGATGCCTCCGTAGTCGTGTAAGGAAGGCGGATGGAGCGCCGCAAAAGCCGCTATAGTTTGGGGTTTCAGACCCTGCCCGCGACTGCCCCGGGGGCGCTGCTCTCCGCTGGGTGGCAACGGATGCCGAGGTGAAATGGAAGCCCTAGCCAGCTATACCCTGTTGTCTCCTCTTGCCAGCGACGCGCATGTGAGCCCTGGACCCCTGCCCATCGGCGAGGGTCCGGGCTTCGTCGTCGGGGCCGAGGACTCCCGCCCCCTGACGCTGGGCAGCTACTATCGCGCGCTCTACGCCGGCTCCGAGCCGCAGCTGATCTTTCTGCTGCATCGTCAGCCCCCCAGGCCGGCTGAGCTCGCGCAGCTTCAGCGAGTGTATGAGCTGCAGACCACGCTGGCGGCCGCACCGTCCGATGCGGCAGGCCCGCTGGTGCTGGCGCCGCGGGCCTTGGTGCAGGGCGATCTGCGCGTCGGCCTAGCACTGCGGGATCGCGCGGGCGAGCCGCTCTCGACGGTGCTGCGAGCCGGGCGGCTGGCGCCGGCAGTGGCCCTGCAGGTGGCGCTGCGGCTTTCAGCCCTCTGCGTCGAGCTGCATCGCCGTGGCTGGCTGCTCGGTCGCGCCCACCCCGAGCACATCTTGCTGCTGCGTGACGCCGCGGTCGCTGGCCAAGCCCCCGGGGGGGAGGCGGGAACGGCCGTCATGCTGAGCCTTGTCGATGCGATGCCGCTGGGCAGCGCGCAGGGCGGTCGGCTCGGCGATCTCGCGGGAAGCGAGCTGCAATACGCGACCCCCGAGCAGCTCAGTGGTGCCGTGCTGAGCGAGAGCGCGGACCTGTACTCGCTCGGGGTGCTGCTCTATCAGCTGCTGGCTGGCACGCCGCCCTTTGTCGGCCCGGATGCCGCCGCGATCGTGCACGCTCACCTGGCGCGTCGGCCGCCGCCTTTGGCTGAGCGAGTCCCCGGCCTGCCGCCGGCGCTCCTGCGCATCGTCGACAAGCTGCTGGAAAAAAATCCGGGCGACCGCTATCGCACCGCCGGTGGTCTGCTGCGTGACCTGGCGCGCGTCGCGGCCAGTCTGACGGCGGCTACCCCCGCTGACTTCGAGCTAGGTACCGAAGATCGTCCAAGCAGCTTGGCGCTGTCGCTGCCGCTTGATGCTCGACCCCAGGAAGTGGTCGCACTGCAAGAGGCGCTGGCGGCGGCACGAGCCGGAACGGTGCAGGTCGTGCTGCTGCGCGGCGAGGCGGGGAGCGGCAAGACGCTGATCCCCCAGCGCCTGCGCGGTCCCGTGCGCGCGGCACAGGGGCTGTTCGTCGAGGTGCGTTGCGAGTCGGCCGACGGTGCACCGAACAGCGCGCTGGCCCACGCCCTGCGCGACCTGACGCGTCAGCTTTTGCAAGAACCGGGCGAGCGCCTGGCGAGGCTGCAGCGCGATCTGGCCGAGAATCTGGGACCAGGGGGGCGGGCCCTGGCTCGGCTGACGCCCGAGATCGATCTCTTGCTGCCCGACCTGCCCCCCGCGCCGCCGCTTGAAGGGGGACCGGCGCTCAATCGCCTGCGCTTCCTGCTTAGTCAGTTTCTGCGCACGGTTGCCCAACCCGATCGGCCCCTGGTGCTGTTCTTCGACGATGGGCAGTGGCTGGATGCCGGCTCGCTGCGGCTGTTGGTCGATAGCCTGGGGGCGGCCCCACGGCTGCCGGTGCTGTGGCTGTTGGCGCTGCGCCGTGTCGAAGGCGAGGAAACCCCGTCGCTGGCGAGCAAGCTGGCCCCCCTGCGAGCTGCCGGCGTCGTGGTCCGCGAGCGCGATCTGCAGCCGCTGTCCGTCGCCGAGCTTCGTGACCTGGTGATGCGGACGCTCGGCCTGTCAGAGTCTGCTGCCGCGCCGCTTTCCGAGGCCCTGCAGGTCAAGTCGGGGGGCAACCTGCTTTTGCTCAGTCAGCTCCTGCGCACGCTGCAGGATGACGGCCTGCTGCGACAGGACCCCGCCGACGGACGCTACAGCTATGACCTGGAGCGCATCGTCAGTCACGGCGCCGGTGAGGCGGCGCAGCCGGTGCTGCTGCAGCGCATCAGCCGACTTAGCGAGGCGGCGCGGCACAGCCTGTCGCTGTCGGCCTGCTTGGGCCCCGAGTTTTCGCGCTCCGCGCTGGCCAGCCTGAGCGGTCACGAGCTGTCCTTCACCACGACCCTGCTCGACGAGCTAGAGGCCTCGGGCCTGGTGCATCGGCTGAGTGCGGTGGGGTCGGCCGAGAGCGAGGGTGATGTCCGTTATCGCTTCCTGCACAGCAGCGTCCGCCAGGCCGCAGAAGCGCTGCTCAGCGATGCGGAGCGGGCCCAGACCCACCTGCGCATCGGCCAGCGCCTGCTGACCAGCGAGCCGGCCGCGCTGCCGGACAGCGTCCTTATGTACGCGGTGCAGCAGCTAAACCAAGGCCAGCGCCAGCTGCGCGATGAGCCAGGCCGACGCGCTCTCGTCGAGCTGAACCTGCTGTCGGGGCGGCGCGCCAAGGCAGCAGCCGGGTACGAGGCAGCGGCCGAGTTCTTTCGCGCTGGGCTCGCTCTGCTGCCGGCGACGCTGCACATCCCCGCCCCAGGAGAGACGCCCCCGCCGTCGGAGGCAGCGACTGCCGAGGCCCCGCCGCTTTCGGCGCTGGAACTGCAGCTTCAGCGCGAGCTGACCGAGAGCGAGTTTCTGTGTGGCCGGCTGGAAGTGGCCGATGTCCGGGCTCAGGCCCTGCTCGGCCGATTGACGTCGCCGCTGGAGCGAGCGCAGCTTCTGGCGCTGCGGGCTCGCAGCTATCTGCCGGCGGCCCGCTATCGCGATGCAGTGACGCTGGGCCTGCAAGCCTTCGCGCTGCTGGGGATCGAGTTCGCACGCGACGATGCCGAGCTAGAGCGCTGGGCTGATGCGCAGCTAGCCGAGCTAGGGCCCAAGCTGCTGTCGCTGGGCCCCGATGCGCTGCTTGCGCAGCCGCTGTCGAAGGATCCGGCGCACCGCCTGCGCATGGGCCTAGTTGGCCTGCTGCTGCCGCCCTCGTTCGCCAGCCGCCCGTCGCTGTTTGTCGCGCTGGTGGCGCACGCGCTGTCCGCAGTGCTGGAGCACGGCAACACCGAAGAGTCGTGCATCGTCTTTTTCAGCTACGGCCTGCTTCAGGTCACCACGTCAGACATCGCGCGCGGCCTGGCCTTTTCTGAGCTCGCCGTGCGGCTGTACGAGCGTCTGAATGTCCACCGCACCGCCGGCATGGCGCTGCACGTGCACGGCGGCCACATCAACCACTGGGCCCGTCCCCTGCATACCAGCGTTCCGATCCTGGCGCAGTCGATCCAGGTCAGCATGGCCGTCGGTGACCTGAACCACATCGGCAACGGCGTGTTCGAGATGGTGTGGCTGCTCTACGAGCGCGGCGATCACCTGGACGAGGTCGCGCGCTACGCCGTGCAGGCGCTGGATCTGGCGGCGCAGATCCGCAACGAAGCCATCCGCAGCGCCGTGCTGTCCTGCCAGTGCTTCGTGCGCTGCCTGCGCGCCGAGTCTGAGTCCGGGCCAGAGTCTGAGTCCGAGTCCGGCGCCGAGTCCCCGGCCGAGATCTTCCTGCGCGAGACAGCTCCGTCGCTGAGCCGCCTGCAGCAGGCTTCGTTTGGGCCGGGCATCGGCACGTATCACATCCTGCATTTGATCCTGCGCTACCTGTTTGGTCAGCCGGCCTTGGCCTTTGCGGCAGCGCAGGCCGTGGCGCCGATCCTGCGGCAGGTGCAGTCGCTGCCCATCGAGGTCGCGTTCCATCTCTTCCGCGGCCTGACCGTCGTGGCTCGCATCGCTGAGCTGGGCGAGTCGCCCGAGCTTGCGAGCCTGCTTGCCGAGGATCTGGGCAAGCTCACCCGCTGGGCCGCCGCCTGTCCTGAAAATTACGCACCGCTTTACGCATTATTACGAGCCGAGATCGCTCGGCTACGTAATGACCCGCTCCTCGCCGAGGAACAGTACGACGCGGCCATCGAGGGAGCCCAGCGCAGCGGCTTTGTCCATTACGCCGCGCTGGCCAATGAGCTGGCAGCACGTCACTACCTGGCCCGAGGCCGTCGTCTGGTGGCCCCGACTTATCTGCGCGCCGCCTATGTCGGCTATGCCCTGTGGGGGGCGCAGAGCAAGGTCCGTCGGCTCGCCGCCCAGCACCCCGAGCTAGCGGCGCTGGCCAGCGGTCGCGAAGCGCGAGCGGTGGCGCCGCCGCTGCACCAGGCGCTGGATGTCGCAGCCGTGGTGCGCATCGGTCAAGCCATCTCGGCCGAGCTGCAGCTCGATCAGCTCGTCGAACAGCTCCTGCGCGTCGCGCTGCATCACGCTGGGGCGACCCGCGGAGCGCTCCTTTTGGGGGGCGCGGGGTCGTTACAGCTCGTCGCTCACAGCCAGCAAGACAGCGACGGGGAGGTGCGTGTGCAGGCGACCTTCGGGCAGCCGCTGGGCGCAACGCAAGAAGTGCCGGTTGAGCTGGTGCAGGCCGTGGCCGAGAGTGGCAGCCCCAAGGTGATTGCCGACGCCAGTCGCGATGCCGAGCTGGGTCGCGACCCCTGCATCCTGCGTCACCAGAGCCGTAGCGTGATGGTGTTGCCGCTCCTGCATCGCAGCAGCGTCGTCGGCGTGCTGTACCTGGAAAACAACCTGTCGCCCGATCTGTTTCATGGCGAGCGCACCGAAGTCCTCGGCAGCCTCTGTGCCCAGGCCGCCACCGCCGTCGAAAATGCCCAGCTTTACACTCGCCTGTCCGCCGCTAGTCGCGAGCTGCGCGCCGCCAACGAGCGGTTAGAGCGCGAGGTCGCGCTGCGTACGTCCGAGCTGCAGCAAGCCAATCAGAAGCTGGCGCAGGAGCTCGCCGCGCGCGTCGAGAACGAGCAAGCCCGGGTCGCGCTGCAGGAAGAGGTCATCCGCATGCAGAGCCTGCAGCTGGCCGAGCTATCGACGCCGCTTGTGCCGGTGGCCGACTCGATCATGGTCATGCCCCTGCTTGGCACCATCGACGCCCAGCGCGCCCAGGACATCGTCGAAGCCGTGCTACACGAGGCCCAGACCTCGCGCGCCCGCGTCGTCATCATCGATATCACCGGTCTGCGCCGCGTCGACGATATCGCCGTCTCGCTGCTGCTGCGCGCCCCCCGCGCCCTGCGTCTCCTCGGCAGCCAGACCATCCTCACCGGCATGCGCCCCGACGTCGCCCGCGCCATGGTCCAGATGGGCGCCGACCTCTCGTCCCTGCACACCCGCGCCAACCTAAAAACCGGCATCGCCTTCGCCACCGAGCTTGTCAAAGCGGGCGGGCGAGGGTAGGGGCCAGCTCGATTACGCCTGAACTC
Organism: uncultured Myxococcales bacterium; assembly: GCA_937952145.1. Lineage (GTDB taxonomy): Bacteria > Myxococcota_A > Polyangia > Palsa-1104 > JAEUJZ01 > JAEUJZ01. The sequence goes on along the minus strand of CALFYE010000499.1, from coordinate 72,006 downwards.
TGACCAGGCGGCGAAGCCCTGATATCAGGGCCAGAAAACTCTCAGAACGATTCTCAGCCAAATCAAGCTCTACCCCTATAGCCCGCGAACCCGAGACTTTCTGGTATTTGCCTCCAGTCAGTCGCTGAAGTTCTATGGATGGCTTGGCAATTCGGTCTGGAGTCCGAAATTTCCGCGTCGCAGAATGACTTTGCAGTCCTTTAATTTCTAGTGCGCGCTCAACTGCGCCCAAGTCGCCGAGGTAAAACGTTTCGAGTTCGTGGCAGGCGATGCGGATCAAAACACCATTTTTTCCAGCCTTCTTGCAGTACCCAGCTATTCGTTCTTTCACTGTTACACAATTGCCAGAGTCTTGATCTCGCATGACCATAAAAACAGTGTTCGGTTGCAACCAACCCCGCAACTTTTTTTCAGTTGTTTTTCTAGGTCTTACTTTCCTTCAAATACTATGTACCGAACGATAATCTGTTGGTCGATTAACCGCGGGAATATGCCTTCGAGCATGGCTCGTGCAGAACTTTCCTCTAAGAAGCAAACTAGGGTTTTCATCTGGGATCGCTGCCTTGGAAAAATCCTTGTTTCCATAGGTATCCCATCTTGTCGCCATCTTTCATATATTTGGCGATTTGTCTATCTTCCTCTGCACGATGCACTTTTGTGTAGCCGCTTTGCTTTTCTAACCAGAATACCTCGTCAAGCTCTGTGGCATTGAGGAACTCCGGCGAATGAGTGGACACAAAAACCTGGCCACCCCGGCTGGCATAGGCACGAAATTCTTCAGCCAGCTCGGTTAGGAGAGAAATGTAGAGCTGATTTTCAGGCTCTTCGACGCACAGGAGAGGGTGCGGTGATGGATCGTACAATAAAGTTAGATATGCCAACATTTTAATAGTTCCGTCGGATACATAGCGAGCTATGAATGGATCATGAAACGAACCATCCTGAAACTTAAGTAAAATACGACCCTCTTCCGTTGGTTTTGCTTCCACGCGACTTATGCCTGGTACTCGTTCGGAAAGCTTGCGAATGATTGTATCAAATATTGGACGATGATTGTTATATAGGTATTCGATGACCAGGGCTAGATTTTCTCCCTCGCGGGACAGGTGTTCCGCATAACCTAGTTCCTGATCTGGGCGGGCTCGGCTGATATGGAAATCCGAGACATGCCAGCGCTCAATGAGTTCACCTAGCGCAACGACAGCAGGAAATTTCTTAAACTGGGCCAAACCTTTGATTGCTAAGATATCTGCGGATTTTAGGCTTTGCTCTTCGCGATCCAATTCACTCTCGTCCTGTACATTCTCTAACTCATTGGTTACGGCTCGCCCGATGCCATTGGCGAAATCTAGAAATCTCCAGGGTTGCCCATGCTGGCCTCTCCTATACTGGAGTAGTTCCCTCTCGACAACGGGACGGCCTTTGACCTCATTCATTGATAATTTATAGGTAATTAGGCGACTTTTCTTGCCGGTTTCTCTGAATTTTAATTCAATTTCAATAGGTCCTTGGCTCTCGCGACTTCGCACTTCTTGAAATCCCCGACTCCCTCCCAAACGAGCAAAGGCGGTAGTTAGATTTGTCGCCATGGCATCTCGTAAAAAGCCTAAAACAGAGAATAAAGTGCTTTTTCCTGTGCCGTTTGCGCCAACAATCACGCAGAAACGTGGGATATTGCGCATTTCAACATCCTTGAAGGCACGGAAATTCTTTAACCGAATGTACTCGATGTGCATGGGTCTCTCTTATCAGCCATTCTAGATAGAGTCAAGGGAAACTCTGCACAGAGTTATCGATAAGATGTGGCAGGAGTGTCGCGTTCAGCTCTGATGCCAGAGAGGGCGATAGTGAGAAGTCTTATCGCCCGAGATATTTTGTCGGCCTTGTCTGTGTCTTGTAACTAGCAAATAGGCTGCTCTGGGACACTCCCATTTTCCCCCCATTGCGGGGGAGCGGGTCGCATATGCCGATTTGCTAGCACCGTGCTACACCTGTCCCGTCGGGGCGGTCAGGCCAAGGGCGGCGAAGTCTTGCTGGTTGGCCCAGGTGTCGAACGACAGCCAGGGGACTTCGGGGTATTCGGCCTTGAGGGCGGCGGTGTCGATGCTGAAGCCGACGCGGGCGAACCAGTCGTACATGAGGGCCAGGTCTTCGCTTTGGGCTTTGATGGCGGGCAGGGGGATTTCGAAGTAGCCCAGCGGGCGGCCGAGGACGCGCGACAGGGTGGCGACGGTGTCGTTGCCCGACAGAGACTGGCTGGCGATGTCGATGCGGCGACCCAGAAATGCATCGCGGCGGGCCAGGACGAGCGCGCCAAAGGCGCCGATATCGCTGACCGAGATCTGGGCTAGTGGGCGATCGGCGGGCAGCGGGGCGGCGTAGACTCCACCGCGCACACCGTCGAGGACCTGGGGAATAAAGAGGTTCTCGAAGAAGTAGGCGGGGGCGATGATGGTGTGCGGCAGGCCGGACTCGACAAGCTCGCGTTCGAGCGCGGCCTTGCTGTCGAAGTGCGGGATGCCGGTGCTCTGGTTGGCAGCGGCGACCGAGGTGAAGACGAAGTGAGCGATGCCGGCGGCCTTGGCGGCGGCGATGAGCGCTCGGCCCTGGCGGACCTCGGTGTCGGTGCCGCCTTCGAGGAAGGTGCTGACGGCGAACACGGCGTCCTGACCGGCGAGCGCGGCCCGCAGGCTGTCCTGGTCATCGAAGCTGCCGACGGCGAGACTGGCGCCGCGAGCTTGCAGGGCGACGGCGGCCGGCGAGTCAGGACGTCGCGTCAGAACGCGGATCTGCTGACCACTGCGCAGGAGCGCGTCGGCGACCGCGCCTCCCTGCTTGCCGGTTGCCCCCGTAACCAATACCGAGCCGTGCTTGTTCATGTGCTCTCCTTGCTTGGACGCTCTGGCGCTTTGGCTGCGCCCAGGCCGCGTGCGAGATGTGGACTCGTGACACCCCGAAGAGGCTGCGCAGCGGCAGCGACACCCGAGGACGGCTCATCATAGCCTGATCCGGGTGGGCGGCGGCAGCGGCGGCGGCGATCTGGGGGGCGAGATCGCGCAGTCCCGGCGCAGCCACGTCAGCCCGGTTGACACAGACCCGTACGGGGCGCCACGCTGAGGCGGACGTCGCGGCTGCGGCAAGCTCTGCCCTCGCTAGCGGCATACGAGCAAGGAGACGCAATGGCGTGCAAAGAGACTCAGTTCGGCGGGCTGCGACTGGAGCGGGTCCGGGCCTCGAAACAGCATGACGGTATGACGTTCCGCAATCCGGCGGGCAAGGGGGCGGGGCTTAAAGGCAACCCGCTGCCGGTAATCGGCGAGTTCTTCTTCGGGGGCGGCCAGCGCATGCCTCCCGGGCCGCTGCCGCTTGACCGTCCGCATGATGCCTGGACGCAGAGCAATCGCCGCGGCCTGCGCGTGACGTGGCTCGGGCACTCGACGGTGCTCTTGGAAATGGATGGGCTGCGGGTGCTGACTGATCCGGTGTTTGGCGAGCGCGCTTCACCGGTGCGCTTCGCTGGACCGCGGCGCTTTCATCCGGTGCCCGCGACGCTGGCTGAGCTGCCGCCGATCGATGTCGTCCTGCTGTCGCACGACCACTACGATCACCTGTGCCGCTCGACGATGATCGAGCTCGCGCGACACAGCATGCCCATCGTCACCTCGCTGGGGGTCGGCGCGCGACTGGAGGCGATGGGCGTCGCAGCGGAGCGCATCCACGAGCTGGACTGGCATGAGCACGTCGACCTGGGCGGCCTGCGCATCACCGCCACGCCGTGTCAGCACTTCTCGGGGCGCAGCATGGGCGATCGCAATCGCACGCTGTGGTCATCGTGGGTCGTGCAGTCGGAGCGCTGCAAGGTCTTCTTCTCGGGCGACACCGGCCTAAGCGAAGTCTTCCGGGACACCGGCCGGCGCCATGGTCCCTTCGATTTGGTGATGCTGGAAGTCGGTGCCTTTCACGAGAGCTGGGGCGATATCCACCTGGGTCCCGAGAACGCGCTGAAGGTGTTTCAGATGCTGGGCGGCGGCACGCTGCTGCCGGTGCACTGGGGCACCTTCAACCTGGCGCTGCACGCTTGGGACGAGCCGGCCGAGACGCTCTTGCGCTTGGCAGAAGAGCAGTCGCTGCGCGTGGTGACGCCGCGGCTGGGGCAGGTGTTCGTGCCGACGCAGATCGACGGGCCTTCTCCCTGGTGGCGCAGCGTGCGATAAGTCGCAGCGACGGCCCGACCGGGTCATCAGCACGGAACTAAAGGAGAGGCGATGAAGATCTTTGTCACCGGAGCATCGGGGTTCGTCGGACGCGCGGCGCTGCGCAAGCTGGTGGCGGCCGGGCATGAGCTGTCGGCGATGTCGCGATCCGAGCGCTCGGATGCAACGATCTCGGCGCTGGGTGCGACGCCGGTGCGCTGCGATCTGGACACCGTCAAGGCCAGTCATCTGGCCGGCACCGAAGCCGTCATCCACAGCGCCGCCTACGTCGAAGACTGGGGCCCCAAAGACGCCTGGTATCAGGGCAACGTCATTGGCACCAGCAACGTGCTAGCCGCCGCCCAGGCCGCCGGAGCGCGCCGTTTCATCCACATCGGCACCGAAGCCGCCATCGTCTACGGCCAGCACATCCACGACGCCGATGAGACCTATCCTCTGGCGCCACAGTCGCCGTATCCCTACTGCGCGACCAAGGCCCAGGCGGAACAGAAGGTGCGTGACGCGAATCAATCCGGCCGCTTCGAGACGATTGTCCTGCGCCCGCGCTTCATCTGGGGTCCCGACGACACGACGCTGTTGCCGAAAATGGAAGCCAAGGTGCGGGCGGGACAGTGGGCCTGGATCGATCACGGGCGGGCGATGACCTCGACGACGCACATCGACAACCTGGTGCACGGCATCGAGCTTTCGCTGTCGCGCGGGCGCGGCGGCGAGGCCTACTTCATCCTCGATGACGGCGCGATCTCGCTGCACGACATCGTGAGCGGCATGCTGGCATCGCGTGGCCTAACGATGCCGGAGCGCTCGGTGCCGTCGTGGTTGGCTGACACCGTGGGCGGCATCAGCGAGGGGATCTGGCGGATGTTTGGGCTGCGCGGCGAGCCGCCCCTGACCCGTCACGCGGCGATGGTCATGTCGCGCAGCTGCACGCTCAAGGGCGACAAGGCCCGCGCCGAGCTTGGATACACGCCGGTGATCTCGGTGGCCGACGGCCTTGCCGGCATGCGGACCTGATCAGTCGGCGAGATAGCCGAAGGATCCGCGATTGAAGTCGGCGACGGCCTGCGCGATCTCCTGCCGGCTGTTCATCACGAACGGGCCGTACTGCACGACAGGCTCGCCAATCGGCTCCCCGGCCAAGACCAGCAGCTGAGCCTCGCTCTGCGCCGTGATCGCGATGTGCTCGCCGCGGTTTTCGAACAGCACGAAGTCATTCGCGCCGGCTGACGCCGCATCCTGCACCCTGACCTGGCCCGCCATCACCAGCACCGCGACGTTGTGCTGCGCCGGTACCGACAGCTCGAAGAGCCCGCCCGCGGTCAGGCGCGCATCCAGGATCTGCATCGGCGTAAACGTCTTGGCCGGTCCGCGCACGCCGGCATATTCCCCGGCGATGATCCGCACTGTGCCGCTGCCACTCGCCAGGCTGACCTGGCCCATGCCATCGGCAGTCAGCGGCTGGTAGCGCGGTGCCGTCATCTTGTGAGCACGCGGCAGGTTGACCCAAAGCTGTGCCATCTGGAACGGCCCACCCTGCTGCGCGAACGACTCGGCGTGATACTCCTTGTGCAGGATGCCCGCGCCGGCTGTCATCCACTGCACGTCGCCCGGACCAATCAGGCCGCCGGCCCCGGTGCTGTCGTGATGCGCGACGCTGCCCTGCCAGGCAATCGTCACCGTCTCGAAGCCGCGATGCGGATGGACACCAACGCCGCGTCGCCGCGTGCTCGGGGCATAGACGTGGCTCGGGTGGTAGTCGAGCAGCAGGAACGGATCCAGCCGCCGCACCGCGTCGGGAATGATCGAAAAATACCCCGCCACGCGGAAGCCATCGCCGACCCAGTGCAGCGCCGGTGGCTGATAAATCCCGGCAATTTCGCGTCGTGAACCCCCCTGCACTGCCGCGCCTCCCCCAGTGGCTTGGCTGCTTGCCATGGTCGTTGTGTCCAGCATGGTCCCACTCCTTGTCCCGACGAGGACGCCGACCGGCGCCAGGGCCGATAGCAGCTGTCGTCTTGTGAGCATCGGGATCCTCCTTGCACCCAAGAGCATGGGCGCTGGGACGGTCGGGAACAATAGCCAAGAGTGGCAAGGATTGTTGCTAAGGATGGAACAGTAGGGCAGGGCGAAGGCAAGCGGAGGCGAGGCGCCCAGGCGGGCTGAGAGGGAGACGCTGCTGCCGCGTTCCCTGCGGCTCAGCGAGGCGATGTTCTACTTATCGCTCCCCGGCTTTGAGGGGGGCTCCTCTTCGAGCGTGATGGGCTCGATCTCGCCGGTGTCGTTGGCCTTATGCAGCGCAGTGTCGTCGAGGACCTCTTCCTGCAGCAAGGCATCCAAGGCGTCGTAGCTGTCGATCCGGACACAGAGCGTGTCGACCGAACTGTTGATCTGCGCGTGTTCATCACAGACCTGCTCGTGCTTCTGGCGCAGCCGCAACAGCCCGGCCGCCGTCTCTTCGTCCATCTTGTTGCCGAACGGCTTGTTGTTGCGAAGCTTGCCTTCCAGCTTATCGAGCTGTGTCCACAGTGCCCGGCAGTGCTCGAACAGGTTCTCAGCATGCCAGCTGAGGTTCTTCGAGTTGCCTTGGTTCTTCCCTTGGTCCGCACGCAGCTTAGGAAGATGGAGGCGGACCGTCTGCTTCAGGCGACTCAGCTCCCCCTGCTTTTCTTCCAGCCGCTGCCGTAGGAGCTTGATGTCCTCCTGCAGAACTTCGCTGTGCTGCGTCAGCGACTTGCGGCTCTGCTGCTCCAACTGGTGGATGCGTTCGACTTGGCTCTTTTGCAGCGTCCGCAGCTCGTCGTCCCGTCGGCGGAGCTGACTCAGCAGCGAGTCCTTCTCGCTGCGCAAGTTTCGCAGCTGAAGCTGCAGACCCGCGACTTCCTCATCCGGGGACAGGGTTCCGTTCTTGTTGGGAGTGAGCCGGGAATCGAGCTGGCGGAAGAACAGCTTTTGGTCGAAGTACGAGAGCAGCCGATTCAGCCGATCCAGCACGGACTTCGCCACCGCCTCGCCGTTGTTGCCGGTGCGCTGACAGCGGTCTTCGCAGAACGGAAAGAGGAGGTTCTCAAGTCCAAGCGTGTCCTCTGCGCTGGTTCCTTTTCGAGTCCTAAGTTGGTTCATGCGATGCGCGTCAAGGTGCGATCCGCGATGCAGGCAGGACAGTACGAAGTGGACAAAGAGCAGGAAGTAGGCGGAGTTTCGGCTCCACTGATGAATCTGGCGAAGCTCTTCCGCGTGATCGAACAAACTCTCGACCACGCTCTCGATGAAGTCCTTGACGCGCGTGGCGCTGGCCGGACCCTGTTCGGGACTGGCTGGGTCTAGCTTGGCCTCAAGGAGCTGCTCGACGGAGGTCCCGGAGCGTAGAGCCGACTCCAGCAGGGTGCAGGCACGCGTCAGGTTGAGCCATAGCTCGTTGAAGTTTTTCTCGTCTTCGAGCCGCCGCACCAGCTTGGCGATGTGTTCTTCCAGCTCATCGGGCAGCGGTGGGGCTGGAGTAGCGGTCAGCACAGAGCTGTCAGCATTTCGCAGGGCGTCATGCTCACCGCGATTCAGACAGGCTGAGGTGTAGACGGTGTAGAGCGCCATGACGCCGACGCTGTAAAGATCGCTGGCGACCGAGGACTGACGCAGCTCAGTCCAGCGTGGCAGATCGAGTACCAGCACTCCTGCATCATCGCGCGGCGCGATGCAGTGGGAGTCCCCAAAGAGGAACTCACCGCCTCGCACCGCGAGTTTTTCCAGCAGCACTCGGGTGTATCGGCTATCGCAGAGGAAGTCCTGACAGTGGAGAGTCTGAGGTTCCGTTTTGCCGTGCAATTGAATCGAGCGATCATCGTCATGGGAGTCGATGAGCTTAAAGACGTAGTCGCGGAGGCGAATCTGATCTCCCTTGCTGAGGGACCAGGGATCCCGCCGCAGCAGAGAGGGATCAAGCTGGCTGTCATGGGGACGCTGAGCGACCATACTCTCCATGACTTGTTCCATGTCACTGATCACCTCGGGGTATACGCGGCCGAGCTGTTCATCAATGACTTCGGCTTTCCAACCCAGGCGGACAAAGTAGTAGCCAGGTGCGCTGGCTCCTCTGCCGGGCTCGCCGATGATCAGCGCTACGTCCGCGTTCTCTTGCTCCATGCCCGCTCGTCGCTCGCGCGCATAGAACACGCTGGTGCGATGTCGGGTCACCCCCGGCATCGTCGTGAAGCCACCCCCGGCGCCCCCGGCGTTGGCTTGATCGTTCGTGAAGCTGCCGTAGTCGCTGAGACTGTAGTGTTCAGGAATGGTGCCATCCCCCAGCGCCATGACATTGGCGGGGCGGACATCGGCGTGGATGATTCCCTTGCTGTGCAGAGTCTGGAGTCCTTTTACGACCTGCTGCAGCAGCTTGTAGTGTTCCTTCAGCCGCCAGCGCCGATGCCATCCGACGCTCAGCGCCCGCTGCAGGGTACAGTCGGCCCACTCGAATAGGACCGACGGCAGATGGGCGTACCAGATGTCCTCAGGCCGCTCGGGCTGCAGCATTTGATCGAGGCGACCCATGCAGCTGTTCGCGGAGCTGGGGCCGCTGCTTGATGGGTATGCCGGACGCTGGCCGACCGGGGTGCCGATGAAATAGAAGGCGTGATCCCGGGTCTCTGAGTTGGGCAGCGTCTGCTCCTGGAAGCGCTGCCAGTCTTCGTAGGTTAGGAATGACAGCTCCTTCTCCAGCCCCGGTGGGAACACGCGCAGGACTGGCTTACCGCCCTCGGCAGGAGCCTCGAACTTTACGTTGCAGATGCGGAGGCGCTGGTCCTTCCCAAAGTGAATGAACGGGATGCAGTTGTGCTGAGCGCGCGCCATCTCATCAGCACAGCGGGACAGCGCCCGCGGGTCGCGCAGGAATCCCGCCGTGCGGGTAGTCATCGCTGCGATCAGTCCCTTGTCTTTCACCCGACTGCTCAGGGCTTGAAAAACAGAGTCCGCTTCGCCCTTGAGGATCTGGCAGACATAGGCGTTCTCTTCCAGCGTGTCAGCCCGTAGACGCGGAATCTTCAGCGCTCCGCACACGGGGTGCGGCACGGAGGCCGAAGAGTGCAGTTTGACGATGTAGCCCAATGCACCTTCGGCGCAGCTGCCGACCACCATGCCGTACTTGTCGACGAGCACATACCACTCGTCATGCAGATAGAGGCGATGCGTCTGAGACAGGTCGTCTGCCAGTGGGAAGTGCGGGCTGACGAACACGGTATGCTCCGCGATATTCGCTGCCTCCTTTTCTCGCAGCATCGGTTCGGTGGTGGCTTCTCGACTGGGGGTGTCGCTGGGAATGGGGGGACGGGCGCGCTCACTCACAGGGCACCTCCGCGCTGGGGGCTGAAAAGACAAAGACGAGCTCGCGATCTGGTCCCTCCAAGATGAGCTGCGGCTGTGGGCCGGGCAGGAAACGCACCAAGTAGGCGGAGTGCGTCCTCCCGCGTGGCAGGAAGCGCGAGCGGCCGGGATCCGGGGCGGTCATCGGGATCTCCCAGCCATCGGGCAGTGGCTGGTTGCTGCCAACTCGCAAGAGCTCGGGAAACGAGGTGAGATGAACGGAGTGCGCTCGCTGCTGCAGTCGCAAACAGCGAAACCCTCCCAGGATGCTGCGGGGAGCCAGATCGGGAAAGTCGTGGTCTGCCTCGTGCTGAATCACCGCAGCGAGAAGATCCTGTTCTTGCCCGATGCCCAGCGGCGCGAGCCGAATGACGTGCGGCGGCTTCGACGTCAGAGGCTGGGAATCGAGCCGCTTGCCTGACGGCGGGTCTGTCACCTCGTCCTCGCCCTCGCACACTTGCGGAGCTGATGGGCTCGAAGTCGCCACCGGGAGGTGGGCGTGTGTTTCCACCGGCAGCGGCTCTGCGGGCTGCAGGGCGGCCAGGATCTGCTCCGGCGGAATCTGCAGCAGCAGGCGGTTGATTCGCTCGGTGCGATCCATGCCCGGCGCAAAGGTGGCTGAGACGTCGTGGAAGTAGTCGATGACGAAGGCATCTAGCTGCGACGGCGTCGGAAACACTCGCTCCAGGAGCCGTCGGACATTGTTGCGGCTGGTCGTCCTGCGTGATGGGGAAGCTTCTGGCTGAACCTTGTCAAACATGTCTCAACCTCGACCTAGGCGTGGGCGACACCAGTCGGCGACATGTCGACTGGCCGCTTGTGGCCAGACCCCTAAACAGATCTGACCCTCCATCCAATACCGAAGGAGTGGGCAAAATCTGACAGGAGCGGTCTCAGACCCACAGCGCGGCGAGGGACCCGTCCAGCTGCGCCATCACTGACTCAGCGGGGCCGGCCCTCGGGCTGGCTACCTTGCCGCGGGGGCGAGGCGTTCGGCTAAGCGGGTGGCGAGAAGGTCGACAAGGGCGATGACCTTGGGAGAGATGTGGCGGGTGCTGGGGTAGAGCGCGAAGACGGGGACGTCGCGGGCTTCCCAGGCCGGGAGAACGCAGCCGAGCAGGCCGGCGGCGACGTCATCGAGGCACTGGTGCTCGGGCAGAAGGGCAATGCCGAAACCGGAGCGGGCGACGGCGCGCAGGAGGTCGTAGTCTTTCACGGAGAGGCGCGGCTGCACCGCGACCTGCTGCTGCTTGCTTCCTGAGGACAGCGTCCAGGTGTTGCCCTCGGGCGCGAAGACGACGCAGGGCTTGCCTCCGAGGTCCGACGGGTGCTGCGGATGACCGATGCGTTTGAGCAGGGCCGGGGCGGCGAACAAGCAGCGGCGAATCATCCCGACCTTGCGAGCCACCAGGCTGGAGTCGGGGCTGGGCCCGGCTCGCAGCGCGAGATCGAAGCGCTCTTCGATAAGGTCGACACGACGGTCACTGCAGACCAGATCGATCCGCACCTCGGGGTAGAGGTCGAGGTACTCGGCGAGGATCGGTCCGAGCACGGCGAAGGTCATCGGCGCGGTCACGCGCAAGGTCCCACGCGGCACGGCCTGCGCTTGTGCCACCGCAAGCTCGGCCTCTTCTAGCTCAGCCACGGCGCGCACGCAGTGGTCGTAGTAGATGCGGCCGACATCCGTGAGTCGCACGGTGCGGGTGGTGCGCTGCAGCAGGCGGGCGCCGACGCGCGCTTCTAGGTCTGAGATCTTGCGGCTGACCGTCGACTTTGGCATGCCCAGCTGACTGGCTGCGGCGGTAAAGCTGCCCCCCTGCACCACGCGGGTGAAGGTGAGGATCTCGCCGAGATCAGCGGAACGTGGCGGGTGCTCCATGCCCGCATGATAGCCGCCTGCAGCCGGCGGGCAGGCCGCTTCCTGTAATCGCGAACCACCAGCGGATCGCGCCCCATGGCCAGGGCCTCAAGGTGATCCGGCTCGAATGCGGCGGGATGGCTGTCCAGGTTGAGCTCTGGCGCATGGGCTGATCAGCGGGTGGTCAGGCGCTGCGCCGCGCGCGTGGTCGCCTCGTCGGCACAGAGCGCAAGGCTGACGTTCCAGAGCTGCTCGCGGGTGGCCGAGTCGAGGACACCGGGATGCTTTTCGCGGTCGTAGAGCTTGCCGCGCCTCAGGGTGACCAGTCGGCCCGACTTCTGGGCGCACTCTTGCCGGTTTTCTAGAAATAGGGGCGCCATGATCGCGCCGCACTCATCGATCGAGATGAACTGGCCAAGGGCTCGCATCACCGTCGCCAAAAGCCGCATCGAGCGCGGGATGAGGTTCAGCTGATTGCTCCAGACCGTCTTACTGATCTCGAAGCTGTAGCACGACACCCGCGGCTCGCCGCGCGCCTGGTAGAGCGTATGCAGGTGGGTGGCCAACATGCGCTTTGCGACCATGGCTTGCCCAATGGCCAGCTCGTAGTTCCACTCTTTTTCAAGCTGCAGATCGTTCCATCGCAGATCGCCGAAGGCCGGCGCGTTGAAGAGGACGCGGCCGCCGTGGCTTGAGGCCTCAAGCCGATCGAGCAAGTTCAGCGTCAGCATGAACTGCGAGAGATAGTTGACCTGAAAGTGCGCATCGAAGCCGTCTTCGGTCTGCTGATGTTCGGCGGCATAGCCAATGCCCGCGTTGACGAAGATCGCGTCGAGTCCGGGCAGCTTGCGCAGCTCGGCGATTGCCACGCGCACTTCCTGCATCCGCGCCAGGTCGCAGCGCACTACGCTGACGGACGGGCCAGCCGCGTGCTGCCGAAGCTCCTCTGCCGTTTCGCGCAGCAGTTCTTCGGAGCGCCCCAAAAGGACCAGCTCAAGCTTGGGATGGCTGGCCAGCGCTCTTGCGACACCCTTGCCCATTCCGTGTGTGGCGCCGGTGATGAGGATCCGCATGCCCTGCCAAGCAGCAAGAAACATGCCCTCTTTGCACCGCAGCCGACTCTGTCGCGCTGCGTGCATGCGACGCAGGCGACCTGACACCGGGCCGTTCCCGCGCGGACGGGGAGTGCGCAATTTGCGCCGGCTGCATCGTGCCGTCAGCAATGAATGCCGAAGCTCTAGTGCGCCCCTTCGATCTTCACGCCCAGCCCTGGGCGACGTAGCAAGAGCAGCAGCGCAGCGGAACCAAAGAAGACGATCGCCGCGGTGAGAAAGCCGTCGTTGAACGAGCGAATGAGCGCTTGCACCGCGATGCGTCCTTGCATCATGCCGTAGGCGGCGGTTAGCGGATCGCCAGCGCCGGCCATGCGCGCAGTCATCGCCGACAGCTGATCGGTGGCGATGGGGTTATAGGGGTTGATGTTCTCGCGCAGGTGCAGGGCATAGAGCTTGGTGCTGCGGTCGAGCGCGACGGACATATAGGCCGTCCCCATCGAGCCACCCAGCTCGCGCGTGAGGTTGAACAGGCCGGTGGCGTTACCGCGCTGGGAAAGTGGCAGATCCGACAGCGCGACCATGCTCAACGGCACAAATAGGAAGGCCAGCCCCACCGACATCACCATGCGCGGCCGCACCAGATCCCAGAAGCTGGCCTGGTTCGTCAGGTGCGCGATCATCCACATGCTGATGCTGACCCCGACGATGCCGATCAGCATCAGCTTGCGTGGATCGAAGCGACTGCTGAACTTGCCGATGAGCGGCATCAGGAAGATCTGCACAAAGCCCGCGCACAGAAACACCGTGCCGATATCGAGCGCGGTGTAGCGCATGACGACGCCGCAGTAGAGCGAGAACAGGTAACTGCTGGAAAACAGCGTCATGCCGATGAGGAAGTTGATGATCGTGCTGCCGGTGTAGCTGACGTTGCGAAAGACGCGCAGATCGACGACGGGATGCGGCGTCTCTAGCTCGTGCACGATGAAGGTCAGGAGCGAGATGGCCGCGATGATGGCCAGCCCGCAGATCAGGCGGCTCTCCCACCAGTCGTCACGGTTGCCTTCTTCCAGCACGTACTGCAGCGTCGCCATGCCGATGCCTAGCAGCACGATGCCGGTGATATCGATGCTTTCCTTGGGCGCGGAATAGCCAGGCTGATCGAGATGACGCCAGGCCAGGTAGGTGGCCACGATGCCGACCGGCACGTTGATAAGAAAGATCCAGTGCCAGCTCGCAATCTGGATCAGATAACCACCCACCGTCGGGCCAAGCAGCGGGCCGGTGACCGCGCCGAGTCCGAACAGAGCCCCGGCCATGCCGTGCTCTTCGCGCGGATAGCGAGCAAACAGGATGCTCTGCGCCGTTGGAATGATCGCGCCGCCGCCCATGCCTTGCAGGATGCGGAACAGCACCAGCGATGGCAGGTTCCAGGCCAGACCACACAGCGCGCTGGCCAAGGTGAAAAGCAGGATCGAAAACGCGAAGTAGCGCTTGAAGCCGAAGCGACGCTGAAACCAGCCAGTCAGCGGGATGATGACGATGTTGGCCATCATGTAGCCCGTCGACACCCACGCAATCTGATCGATCGGCGTGCCAAAGCTGGCGCGGATATCGGACAGCGCGACGTTGACGATCGAGATGTCCAAGATGGCCATCAGCGCGCCGCTCATCGCCGCGAGCGTGATGCCGACCTTCGAGCCGGTGAGGCGGGCGTTCTCGCTCACGAGCTACTCCGTGTAGACGGTGATGTTGGCGCTCATGCCGGGGCGCAGCGGCATCTCGGGCAGGGCGTCGAGGCGAATCAGCACCGGGATACGCTGCGCGACCTTCACGAAGTTGCCCGAGGCGTTGTCCGGCGGTAGCAGCGAGAAGCGCGCCCCAGTTGCGCCGGCGATGCTCTCGATGTGTGCCGAGAATGTACGTCGCGGGTAGGCATCGATCTGAACATCGGCGCGCTGCCCGGCTCGCATATCCGCGACCTGATCTTCTTTGTAGTTGGCCACGACCCAGATGTCGTCGGTGGGAACCAGCGCCAGCAGGCCGCGCTCGGGCGAGACAAGCTGACCTAGCTCGACATTGCGTCGCGACACCTGGCCGCGGATCGGTGCGGTGATTTTCGTGTACGACACGTTGAGCTCGGCCAAGCGCAGGGCAGCGCTGGCTTGATCGACGCGCGCCTGGGCCAGATCAACCGCGGCGTGGGCGGCAGCTACCTGCTGCGGTCCCGTCTCGGCGGCGACCATGCGACCCTGCGCGACGCTGATCGCGGCCTGCGATCCGGTGGTGTTGGCGGTGGCGTTCAGCAGGCGCGCTTCCGACTGTTCGACGTTGGCCTGCGCCTGATCGAAGGCGGCTTGTCGTGCTTCCAATTCCGCCGGCGAAGCGGCGCCGTTTTCGCTGAGCTTGCGGGATCGATCGAGCTCCTGCTTGGCCAGCTGCAGCCGCGAGCGGGCGGCGATGACATCGGCCTTCGACTGCTTGACGCTCGCCGACGCTGAGAGCGTGCCGCTGGTTGCTTGTCGCAGGCTGCCGCGCGCCTGTTTGAGGTTGGCGGTGATGTTGCGCTCGGTCAGATCGAGCTGGGCCTGTGCCGAGGCTAGCTGGGCTCGCATCGATGCTTGGTCGGCTCGTGCTGCCGCCAGCCGCGCTTCAAGCTCGCGCGAGTCCAGTTCGATCAACAGATCACCCGCCTGCACGACTTGGTTGTCGCGCACCAGGACCCGCGTCACCTGGCCGGGGACTCGCGAAGCCACGCTGACCACGCGGCCTTCGACCTGCGCGTCATCGGTGGTCTCTTTGCCCAGGCGCGATCGATACACCGCGGTGCCCCCGGCGCCCGCGACGATCAGCAGCAGCAGGAAGAACAGCGGGGCGCGGCGGCGGCGCGGCGGGGCGCTGCTCGGTAGCGGAGTCGAAGCGGCCGAGATGGCAGCGCTGGTTTGCGGCTCCGGGGGGGGCGTCGGCGCCGCCGGCTGGGCGGGTTCGCGATGCAAAACGGCAGCTGGACGATTGCTGCCAGAAATCTCTTCGGCGTTCATACACAGTCTCCACAGAGTCGCCGCGCTATCGGAGGGAATTGCCAGGCCAGCCAGCAGCCGAGCTTCCCTTGCCAGGACGGCGGGGCGTTATTTACGGGTCACGCAGGGCCGGTAGCCCCGGTGCGACTTTGTTCAGCAGGTGCACCAGGCTGTGCAGCTCGCTGGCTGACAGCCCGGCCATCATCGCCGTGATGCGACGGAAGTGATCGGGCAGCAGCCGCTCGACGAGGCGGCGACCTTTGCTCGTCAGCTCGATGCGTTTTTGCCGTCGATCCTGCTCGTTCTCGCGGCGGCGCAGCAGATCGTCATCGGCCAAGCCATCGATAAGCCCGGTCATCGTGGCGCGAGTGACGCCGATCAGCTGGGCCAGCTCGGCTGGTGACAGGCCGTCTTCGCCCGCTCGCAGCAGCATGACCAGGACGCGGAAGCGACCGTGCGAAAGGCCATGCCGCGAGAAGTGGGCACAGAACGCCTCCTGCAGCTGCGTGCCGACGAACAAAAGCGTCAGGCTAGCGGTCAGCGCCTGCGGATCGAGCTCGGGATAGCGCTCGGCGATGCGCTGCAGCGTCTCGTAGTTGGGAATCTTGTGCAGGCCGATGAACTGTTCTTCGTTGTCCCGCATCGATAATCAGGCAGCATATAGTAAGGCGCCTAATTAATCCATCCCGGCTCGCGCACCTACGCTATTTCCCGACGGTAATACGGGGCATGCGACTGGGTAGATCACGTGCTGCATCCGCGCTGGAAAAGCTGACACAATGGAATCCTTAGGCGGGCGCAGGTCCGGCCGATCCGGCCGGTCGAGAAGGCGGTGATTCGCTGCGAGTCTGCGTCGCGCTGCACGCTGCAGTCTTCGCTTCGAACCATCGCCAAACAGGGGGTCCACATGCCAAATCGGCGTCTACTTGGGATTGTCTGGCTTGCCCTAGCGAGTAGCTTGGGCGCGGCCTGTGACGGCACCTCGGGCCTGATCGACGGAGTCTTCACCGAGGCGGAGATGGCCAAGATCAGCAAGATGGGCCCCTTGGGACCAGTGAAGCCCGACCCCACCAACAAGTACGCCGACAACCTGCAGGCGGCGGCCTTCGGCAAGCAGCTTTTTTTCGACCCGGGCTATTCCGGGCCGATCAAAGTCGGGGACGATGGCCGAAACGGTGGGCTCGGTGCCGTCGGACAGAGCGGCAAGGTGTCGTGCCGCAGCTGCCACCTGGGCCTGTGGCTTATCGACACGCGCTCGCAGCCCAACAACACCTCGCTCGGCATCGACTGGTTCTTCCGCAACGCCCCGTCGCTGGTCAACGTCGCTTATTACGAACGGCAGTTCGGCTGGGTCGGCTTCAACAACGACCTGTGGGGCAAGAACCTGATCCCGGCCGAGTTCGTGATGGGCACCGATCGCTCGGGCATCGTTCACTACCTCTACAAGGCGTACAAGGCGCAGTACAACGCGCTGTTCACGCCGCCGCTGCCCGACCAGCTTGACCCCATGCACCCTGACGCGGCGCGCTTCCCGAGCTCCGCCACGCCGATTGGCGGCGACGGACCGGCCGGTCAGGCATGGCGAGCGATGCGCGCCGAAGATCAGGACGCCATCAATCGCGCCTACGCCAACTTCGGCAAAGCCATCGCCGCGTACGAACGTCAGCTGACCAGTCGCAACTCGCAGTTCGATCGCTACGTCGCAGGTGATCGCAGCGCCATGACGTCGTCGGCCAAGCGCGGGCTGAAGCTGTTTATCGGCAAGGCGGCCTGCGATGCCTGCCACAACGGACCGATCTTTTCCGACGAGAAGTTCCACAACACGGGCGTGTCGCAGATCGGCGAGCACGTGCTCAAGGGACCTGACTTTGATCCCGGACGCTACGGTGCCGTCGAGATCCAGCGGGCCTGGGACTTCCGCGCCAATGGCCCCTACAGCGACGATCCCAGCGTCGAACGCGACCCTCTGCCACCCGCCGGCGCGATCCCCGCCGAGCTACGCGGCGCTTTCCGCACCAAGGGCATCCGCAGCATCTCGTTTACCGGACCGTTCATGCACACCGGCTACCTGGCAACGCTGCGCGACGTCGTGCAGTTCTACAACATGGGCGGCGGCAGCAGCGACTTCGCCGGCACCAAGGACCCCCTGCTGAAACCACTAAATCTCAGCTCCGCCGAGATCGACGACCTGGTCGCGTTCTTAGAATCGCTCACCGGCGACACCATCCCCGCCGCCCTGCTGACACCGCCGGCTGGGATGTAGTCCCTTGGCCCCTCGGCAGGGAGGGGCAGGGAGTACGGCGCCACCGCGGTCGCCGTCCTAGCACCGAGCGCCCCCAGCGAGGTGGCTGGGCGTTGGGTGCTAGTAGAAAAGCTCCATAAATGCAGAGAGCGTGTGTCCGGGGAGAGACAGAGCATTCACTGGGCTTGCAGTCGGATCGGATGGGGTTGAGGACGAAGTAAGAGTTCGCATGTCAGCCGCCCAGCCGACGCCCAACGCAAACCAATGCACAAAGACGCCTAACTGAGCTTTTAGGATTGACCACGAGAGGGCGTAGTGATTGTCGGAATCCTGAGGGAAATCAACCAACATTCCTGGGGCGTATAGCACGGTCAGCGCGACCCCCACAGGAAGACCAACGCGGAGCCTCATGCCGAAGTCGATGTATGGGTTTAATACCCGGACAGCGTGATGCCACTGGACGCCCAGACCCGCCAGCAGCGAGTACTCTAGGCGATTGCGGTAAAACGCCGAGAATATACGGACCAGGCCACCGCCACCCACCTGCAGTGACACCTGACCGCTGATATCACTAGCACCAAGCATCGAGGGCTGAGCAAAGCTACCACCGGCGCCGGCATAGAGGCCAAAGCGGCCCACCGCGGGTGTGGTCGTTTCCGGCACAGACTTTTTTTCCTTATCCGCCAGTGAGGCGAGAACTAAGGCTTTGGCAACATCACTCACCAGTTTTAGCAGTTCCGTGCACTGGGTGGCTTCGGCGACGCGCTTGTACTGTTCGATGTTATCTTGAACAAAGGTGGAATTTTGAAGACGAGAATGTTGTTTGAGTTCCATCATTTTGAAATGCAGCCCTACCAGAGTTCCACAGTTGGCTGTGTGCTCTTTGAAGTCTCCTGAGTCTAACGCGCTGAGGGCATTTACCACTGTAAGATTCCATTGAAGGGCGTAGATGATCAATACAGCTGGGCGATTCCGCAGTAACTCTGATTTTTCAAAAGATTTGAGAATCGCCGTTCGCCAACGATCTTCGAAGAAATATCGTTTAATGTGATCACTGTCATCTTTTTGTGACTCCAGCACATGATCGGCGAATTCCGCAAGCAGCACAGATGCTCTAGCTTCGGCATCATCGTTGAATACCTTAATCTGGCTATAAGTACTTCGTGCCTGCTCAATGTATTCACTGACGTTTCTTGCCGAGATAGCAAAACCATCCTCGGCCCCCTTCGCGCGGGTAGTGAGCAAACCAGCGAAACGCCCCTGCTCATCGAGAAGCAGGCTGCCGGCATCAGAATCCGAGGTCTTGGAGTCGATCAAGAATCCTTTGCCTTCGTTCTGAGAGCGATACACGTTTGCATTGGTCACGGCAGTCTTCCGCTGCGATAGGCTCCTTGAGTACACGCCCAGGTGCTCACCATATCCGATCTTTAATAGGGTTTGATTGACGGCAACCTCTGACTGCGGCTGATCTTTAATCACGAGCGGTGTACAAGGCTGCTTGGTGTCCACCGCCAGGACTGCTAAGTCGAAATTAGGCGAACGCAGGGTCACGGCTGCTGGCTGACCACTGCCCAAGATGTACTCATTGGCGTCCCGATGAGGCAGACGCACCGCCATGGCGACTGCATTCTGAACCAAGGCCTTGCTGGTCAAAATTTGGCAAGACTGTGAAATGGCAAACCCTGAGCCCAATCGTATATTCGGAATGGCCAACGGAATCTTTCCGTGCTTTCCAAAATCAAAATCTTCGAACTTAGGAGCCTCCAGCGAAATAACCATGCCGACGCTAGGCGTTACCGCATCTACACCAGAAGCGCAGGCCAGGGTGACATGCAGAAGCTGCGTCACCAGAAGTCCCAACAAGGTATGACAGGAAAGGCTTTTCATGGGGGTACCTATGAGCTGACGAGCGCTGGTTGAGGGAATTGCTGCTACCGGACTTCCACCTTGGCGGCATCGCATGCAGCCTTCATCTTCTGCTGGCGGTCTGGATCCGGAAGAAGGCGGTCGTAGATGGTTTGGGCCGTGATGGGGTCTGGGGGGGGCTTGCTGCACGCCGCAATGCCCTCCCGCAGTAGGCGTTCACGGTGTTCGTCGCTGCCAGTTGGGGGGCAGTCAGAGCTATCGCAATGCGGCGTCGGCTGCGGCGGCAGGGACGCGGGCTGCGGCTTCGTCGTCGACGGTTTCGGCTGGGGCCTGTGTCGTGGCTGCTGGGGAGGAGAATGAGGTTGAGTCGGCGGTCCAGCTAGAACCGGAGCCGGAGCCGCAGCTGGAGCCGGAGTCGCAGCTGGAGCCGGAGCCGCAGCTGGAGCCGGAGTCGCGGCCGCGGTCGTCGCCTGTACCTGGGGAGCTGAGGGACTGGCCACCGGACTGGAAGCTGACGCGGGGTATGACCATTGCTGTGGGTGGCGGGCGAACCAAACCACAGCCCCGGCAGTTCCTCCCATCACCATGGCGCCGATGAGTAACCATTGACCGAGATTAGGGGCAAAAGCTGGGAGTCTGCGGCGATGTGGGATGGCCCCTGCGGCATCGGCCGACGGATTCTTAATGTCATCTGAATCTTCAAGTTTCTTGTACGTAAGCAGATGTCTGTATTGGGCCAGCCGGCTGGCCCAATCTGGTTCGGCTTCAATGGATTCAAGAATTATTGAGGTCTCGGAATATTTAAAAAGAGCAGTAATGGCGTCATCTAAACTAGACCGCGGATCTATCTTTTGTACTAATGAATCATAATAATCGACGCATAAACGGTCAAACTGCGATCGGTCGACAAGGACTCGCAATAGAACTTTGCGTAGCGAAGCTTGTGTGGGTTGGGGTTTTCGTGGTTCCACGCTGGCTCTTGCTTGTTCTGAAATTATTCTTACCTGTATCCGAGCGAACTATTTTTGTTTCAATAGAGGGGTCTCCAACCTTCTTTGTGCCTCCTAGGTGTTACGCAGGGCCTGATGCAAATCTGACATCAAGGACAAAAAGGGTCCTTTCGGTTCCACCTGTTGCGCAGTTCAGCATCCGTACCGCGCATCCGTAGAGACCGTCAAGAGCGCTACTGTGGCAGTGGGCCGGCATGGTGCGTAGGAAGTGGCGTAGGCGGTTGTGTGCGGGCGCGGGTTTCGTGTGCAGACCCGCAATGAGCCCTCGCCGCAGCGACGACGTGTCACAGTGCGCTGTCCCGGCTCAAGTACGCTGCCCGTAGGTCATCGCGATATCGAGCACAGGCAGCCGAGAGTGGAGAGTCTGCGCGATGATGCGCTAGAGCGTGTCGCTGCGAGGGCGGCACGCTCGGCTTTCCACGCCATCCGATGTGCATTGGCGCTGCAGCGACGGGCAGCTGGACGCTGCGTGGTCGGGGGGGGAAGGGTGTTTGCTGGCTTAGCTCGAATCAGCTCCCCGGCTAGTAAAGCCGCTCAGCGCCAGCGCAGGGGGTGTTGAGGAGGAGATCGATGTTGGCTTGGTGGCGGGGGAAGTCGGGGACGACGACAAGGCCGGCGGGTTCCTCGGTCTGGCCGGGGGCGCACAGGACGCCGTCGTCGTCGACATCTAGCCAGCCGTAGACGATAAGACCCTGGCCGGCTTGGGTGGGATAAAGGACGGTCTCTTGGAACGGGGCGGGTAGGCTGGTGACGTCGTCGGTGCGGGTGTCAAACTCGCCGAGCGGATGGGCCAGGGCGCCGCGACCGTTGCGAAGCTGGTGATGGAATTCCAGGTGCAGGGCGCCGTTCGAGGTCGACCAGGCGGGGGCGATGGCGCGGCCGCGGACGGTGACTTCATAAAGCTGCACGTCGTCGTTGATGCAGCCAAAGGCCAGCAGCAGCAGGGAAGCGGCAAGCGGGCGCAGCGCGGCGAGGCGCGGGCGTTGGATTTTTTCGCGGGGCGGTGTGTGGTTCATCGTCCACCTCCGACGTGGACACCGAGGTGAAAGCCGGGCAGGGCGACGCTGACCGGGGCATCGACCCAGCCATAGTCGACGCCCAGATCCAGGCCGACGCGGCGATGGATGTGGATGCCTAGGCCCAGGCTGCCCGTCGGTGTCCACTCGTGGCGCACGGTCCATAGGGTATCGGTCGTGGACTCGCGCTCGATCTGCGTGCGGTTCGGCAAGAAGGCATGGCGGGTGCCCAGCACCAGATAGGGCACGACCCAGCGCGTCGGAATCACCAGCCGCAGCCGGAGCTCACCGCTGGGGCCGCGACGCGGAAGCTCGCTCTCTTGCAGCATCCAGCCCACGAGCACTTCTCCGGTCAGACGAACGCGCGGACGGCGAAGCCACGCCAGGGACAGGCCCAGCGACGCACTGAATCGGCGACCCAGCGCCGTCTCTAGCTCTGCAATGGTCGAGGCACCGCGGGCCACACCCAGCTGACCGCGCAGGGTAAAGAACGGGAAGCCACCCTGTAGCGACACGCCCCAGGCGCGGCGATTGGCGCCTCCGCCTAGCTGATCGACGATGACGCGCTCGGCCAGGTCGGTCGTCGTCGGCGGCGCCGTCGTCGTCGTCGGCGGCGGCGCAGGCGGCGCGGAATCGGGGGGCACCGTTGGCGGCGGAGGCAGTGAAGGGATCGGATCAGCCGGACTTTGCGATGGCGGCGGCTGCGCCGGGGGCAGCGCGGCGCTTGTCGAGCTGGGCGACGGAATGGACTGGGCCCAGGCCGTCGGCGCGACGACAAGCCCCAGGCATGCAAGGACGAAGGGACGCGACATGGCGACTCACTTGGCAGCGGGAACGTTGAACACGCGGGCGAAGTTGCCGGCCAGCACAGCCGCGGCTTCATCCGCGGTGTAGCCGGTGGCATGCATTGCCTGCACCGTGCGGGACAGGTAGTCCTTCACGAAACCCGGACTCTGCGGCCCGTCGCTGCCGTAGATGATGCGATCGACCAGGCCGGCCTCGCGCATCTTGCCCATCGACAGCTTCAGGTTTTCGCCCGTCGGGTCCGAGCCTTTCGATCCCAGCGCGCTCGGTTCGAGGTAGACGTTGCGATAGGTCTTGGCCAGGCGGATGCACGCATCGAGTGCGCCCGGCTTCTGATCGATGAAGTTGTGGCCCAGGTGGCCGAGGATGAAGACGGCCCCGGGATAGGCGACGATGGCCGCTTCGAGATACGTCGGGTCGGTATACGGCGCCTCGCGCGAGGTGCCGGGGAAGGGGCTCGACCCGGTGTGCAGGTAGACCGGCTTTTTCAGCTCAGCCGAGAGCTGATAGATGCCGAAATACAGCGGATCGTCCATGCGGAAGTGCTGGTGCGCGTGCGCCAGCTTGATGCCGATCATCGACGGGCTGGCCAGCGCCGCGCGCAGCCGGGCTAGCTCAGCATCGCGATCGACGCGGAAGTTATCGACGCGCAGGCTGGCGAACCCAAACAGCCGATCCGGCGCTTTGGCGGTGTCTGAAATCACCCGCTCGTTGGGGGTGATGCCGACCGAGCGCGGCGCGTACACGGCATAAAGCACCGCTTGGCTCACCCCGCCCTTGTCCATCTCGGCAAGGATGCCCTCGGCCGACAGAATCCCCTCGGCAGTCGCCTTGGCGTTAAGCCCGAGCGGAAAGGGAAACCGACTGCCGATGAAGCGCTGCGTGTCCTCGGGAATACCATCCCACTCGCCGGGGTGTAGGTGCATATCGACCACCGGCAGTCGACGCCCATCGTATTCGACACCGCGCGGCGTATCGCAGGCTGTGCTGCCCACGGCCAAGCAAAGCGAAAGGCCCAGCAGCCAACGCCTAAGAAAGTGTGTTCGGTTCATGCGCCGCCCTTATATGCGAGGCGGGCGGGGCGACACAACTGCCGCGGCTAGGAGCTTGTTGAAGTATTGGCTCAGCAAGGCTTCAGCAGGCTGCTAATTGTCATGGTAAATACAAATCAACACACTGAAATGTATTAATAAATACAAATATTTTATTTATTTTTGAGGATTGCTTGATTACTGCAACAAGCTCCTACGGCTTTTCGAGGGTGACGGTGAGGTTGCGGAGGGCGGTGGCGATGGTGCGCATGGAAGAGGCGGTGATGCGCTGCCAGCTAACGTCAGAGTTGTAGATCAGGTGGACGGGGATGCCGCGGCTGCACAGGCTCTTGACGAAGGCCAGGATGGGAGTGACGGACGATGAATTCATGAATACGAGGCCGCGGAAATCCAGCACTACCGGGCCCTCTTTAAGGCTCTGGGCATAGGAGGTCAGGGCAGGAGTGAGGACCTCGGCTGGATTGCGAAAATCGCATTCTCCGCTCCACATGAGCAGACGCTGTTTTTTAACGATAGCGCTCCAAATGGTCAGCCGCTCAGACGCAAAGATGCTTTCATCGGACTTCATGGTAGATTCCTCCGAGCGGTCATGCTGAGGACCTGGTCTTGCAGGTTACAGACCAGCGAGAATTTTCCCTCATAGCCGATCCGGTACAGACCGAGTTGGTTCTTCTGGAAGGGATTGTCAATCAGCTCTTGAATGCGGGCGAGATAGAGTTTCTCACACGCACTCTCGTCGCTCATGCTGTCCACGATGGCGCGCACACGCTGATAGGCGGGGGCCTCGACAAGGCCGTTATCGACGCGGATCTCGACGTGCTGCGGCGAGTAGTTCAGCGTTACGCGGGTGCGCGACAGGGCCGGCACAGCGGTGCCGTACTTGATGGCGTTTTCGAGGAGCTCAGAGGCCACCATGACCGCGGCGGAGCGCTGATCTTCGTCGAGGTGTGCGAGGGCCGCATCGACCTGCTGGCGGACGCGGCGGACGTACTCCCAGACGATAGGGACCTCGATTTCCAGGCACTGATTTTCGGCCGAAGCGGGGGGGGGCGATCGGGGGTCCATGATTGACTCCTAGGCCAAACGGCGCAGGACGACGACTGCGACATCGTCGGTGACAATGCACTGATTGGTTTCGGTCAGCACCGCTTGAGCGGTGTTCACCGCGGTCTCTGGGGTCAGGCAGGCGGCCTGAAAACGCGTAACGACGGGCGGTAAGCCCAACATCTCATCGGGACGCTCGCGGAGCTTTGCTTCAATTAAGCCGTCGGTATATAGCATGATTACATCGCCTGCTGATAGGTCAAAGCGACGGTCTTCATTGAGGTTTTCGATTTCGTCCAGGAGGCCAATCCAACAGCCTTGTGTTTCAATTTCATCCACATCGCCGGTCGCTTTGCGATAAACCAATAAAGGCTGATGAAGACCTGCATAGGTTACGCCGGTATCATCCAGGCATAAGGCAGTCATCGTCATGTATTGCCCCTTGCCGATGAGCTGCAGGTTGCGCCACAGCGCGCGGTTGACCAGGGTGATGAGCTGGGCCGGGGACAGCGGCTGACTGGCGGCGGCGAAGCGCTGCACGACGACGCGGACGGCGGTCTGCACCATCATCATGATCAGGCCGGCGCTGACGCCATGGCCCGAGACGTCGCCGATTAGCACCCACAGCTTGCCGTCGGCCTCGATGGTGTCGTAGTAGTCGCCCCCGACCTCGTCGGCGGGCTTCATCACCCCGGCGTACTCGTAGCGGCCGGCGAGCTCCTGCGGCGACGGCAGGAGAACGCTCTGGATCTTGCGGGCGAGATCCATCTCGCTCCACAGGTCGGCCAGCGTCGATTGCAGCTCAGCAGTGCGCGCTGCCACCGTTGCTTCTAGCCCGGCGTTGGCTTTGTGTAGCTCGGTCGTCGATTGGTACAGCGCCTGCGACAAGCGGCCGAGATCGTCGGCGATGGGATCGCTTAGCTGGGCCGTGCTGTCGCCGCCGGCCGTCGCCTGGGCGAAGCGGACCATCCGTCGCAGCCGGCGGGCCACCCACAGAAAGTAGAACAGGATGAGCAGCGTAAAGACGCCGAGAGAAGTTGTGCCGATCGAAAACAGCGTCTGCCAGCGAGCCCGCGACTGAGCCTGGCGCGTCGACAGGCCCAGCACGACATAGCCGACATCGGCGGCGGCGGTCGGGGCGCTGGCTCCCGGCAGGTCCATAAAGTCGAGCGACTTTTCGGTCTGCACTGTCTCGACGAAGCGCAGGAGCTCACCGCTTCGGTGCGCGTCGTGGCCGCGGGCGTTCAACAGCGGCGCCAGCGCCTGCGTGAGATACGGCCCGGTCAGCACGGCCGGGGCGGCGGCGATAAGCTCGCTGCCTTTGAGCACGGCGACATAGACCAGCTCTTCGTCGGTGGCGGCGAAGGCTCGCAGGATCGGCTCGGCCTGGGCGGCATCTTTTAGGACGATGGCCGGGCGAAGCTCATAGTCCTTGGCCAGGGTCTGCACTGCACTCTGCCCGCGCTTGCGAAGCTGCCCTTCGAACTGCTCGCGGAAATACGAGTGATAGGGCCGTGCAGTGAAGATGGCGGTCGAGGCAATGGCCGTAACCAGCAGCAGCAGGGTCTGCTGCCAGAGCGAGTGCGGCAGGCGGCGCCGTAGCCAAGCTCGGAAGGCCATTAGCGATACACCTGCTTGGCTGCGGCCTGCACGTCATCGCTGAGATCAATGCCCAGCTGGCGCGCTGTCTTGGCGTTGATGGTCAGGCCGCCTGGGCTGGCCAGCGACGGGGGCAGGGGGCTGCGAGCGGCGGCTGGCTTTCCGGCCAGATCGGCGGCGAGCTTGGCGGCCTGCTTGCCGATTTCAGCGTAGTCGGGGGCCACGGAGGCCAGGGCGCCGCGACGGGTGAAGTCGGCGAAGAAGCCGAACAGCGCCAGCTTGCGCTCCAGCGTGGTGACGAGGAGAAAGTTGAAGATCTCGATATTGACCAGGGCGGGGTCGGGGATGATCCACAGAGCGTCGATGTTGGCGGCGATCTCGGCGAAGGCGGCCCGCACCTCTTTGGCGTCGCTGACCGGCCGAGACACCAGGGTCAGCCCCTGCGCCGTCGCTGCCTCGCTGGCTTCCTTGGCGTAGGCGCTCCAGGTGCGTGCGTCGTAGATCATGCCCAGCCGACGAGCGCCGGGGTGCACGCGCTTGATGAACGAAAGCTGCAGGCCGGGCGCGACTTCCAGCCGGAGGCCGGTGACGTTCTTGGCCGGGCTGGCCGAGGGCCCCAGCACCATGCAGAACACCACCGTCGCGCCGCTGCCCTGCGCTGCCAGGAGCGCCTTGTGACCGATGGCCAGGATGACGCCGCCTGCGGCTGCCGCGCGCTCAAGCTGTGCCTTGAGCTCGGGGGTGTTGACGTCGACGGTTTGGGCATCGGGCAGGACACCTTTGGCGGCGGCTTGGGCCTCGCGATACTGCGGCACGCTGCCATCGGACAGCACCAGGATCTCGGCGGCCTCAGCGAGCGGCGCACACAGCAGGGCCAGCAACGCCAGGCAGCAGGCGGCCAGTGCGCGGGCACCCGCCCAGCGTCGCCGGCTGGCCATGGCGCGGCCCGGCCCCGGGGGGACCGACGGTAGCGCGCGATGGCAGGCGACGACTTGCGGCATGGGCTGACTTCCGGCTACGGGATGCGTGGGCAGAGCGGACTGGAAATGCAGTCGTAGCGTTCGAGGTCGACGAACTGCTCGTTCTCGACCCGCCAGTGAACGATTTGGTTGCGTACGTTGTTGTTGGCGTCGAAATCGACTGGGCCCGAGGCGCCTTCGTAGTTGATGGCCTGCCCGGCAGCGATGAGTCCAAGCGCCCGCTCAAACTCGGCAGGACCGGTGCGGACGACGGTGCCGGTGGGGTCGTTGATGCGGCGCAGGGCATCGCGAATCTGCGCCCCGCTGACCTGCGTGGGGTCGGCCAGATCGCGGCTGGCGAGCAGGCTGGCGAGCAGGATGACCATCGCGGCGTCGTAAGTGTGCGAGTCGAGGAAGATCGGATTCACCCGCACCTTGGTGCGCATCTCCTCGGCAAACACCTCGCCCGAGGGACTGTTATCGACCAGCACATGCGAGGTCCCCTCTTGTCCGTTGAGCGCCCAGCCAGCCGAATTCAGCGCCGCCGGCAGACGCGCCGCGTGGGTGTGCAAGAGCAGCGTGCTATTGGCCCCACCGGCGACGAAGCTCTTCACCAAGGCGCCGGCAAACTGCGGGAATGTGGCCTCGGTAATGATATCGGGCAGATAGTCTTCTTGTTTGCTGACCTGGCTGTATGGGCTAATGAGCTGTTTAATGTCATTTCCCCAATTGTAGATATTGGGATCTAGCGCCGGTGGATGATAATATGTGTTAATAATTGCCGTCGGCGTTGGATGCAGCGTCTTGGTCGAAGTCTGCAATACACCAGCGAACCCGCGTCCAAAAGCTTCATCGCTGGCATAGATTGTAATTTTTGCCTGCCCGTCCCCGTTGATATCGCCGTTATTCCCTTTGGCTAACCAAAGACTAATTAGCACGCGCGATTGAGGAAACGTATCCATCAACGTGCGAAAGTTCCAACCTAAGCCATTCCGCAGGGTGGCTTGATTGGCGGCGTCGGCGGGATTGAGAGCGTTGGGGTTGTTGATGGCCGGCGAGGTGCAGGCCATACAGACAATGGGCACATTGGGATCGTTATTGGGGTCGCTATCGTAAAATGTTTGATTCAGTGCGATATCATCTTGACTAGAGTCGGTGATAATCGCTTTGGCGCCGTAGTTTCGGACAAAATCAAGCGAACGGCTGATCGTCGTGGCCGGCGTGTTGGTCGAGTCGGCGACGAGCAGCTTAAAGCGGTAGGGCTTGCCGGCGCTCTTGAGGGCCTGATTGGCGTCGCTGACCGCTAGCTGGGCGACGACTGACCAGTTCGGGGTGGCGATGCTGCCGCTGGCGTCGAGCACCGAGGCAATGCTCAGCGTCGGTCCACTCCATTCGTCGCTGCCGCAGCCGCCCCCCGTCCCTGCAAGGAGGGTCGGCAGAGCCAGCAGACGGAGGATGTTGGCGCAAGCGCGTCTCATCGGGGCCTCCCGGAGCGCCGGGCCGCGGTCGTGCGGCGGCGCAGTGCATAGCGATGTCGATTGCGGCCTAAAATGTCTGCCTCGCTTCAAAATAGAGGGTCCGTCCGAGGGTGGGCATATCGTATCCCCCAAATCCAGGATCCGAGAATCGCTGGTCGGCTAGGTTGCGGACCGAGATTAAGAACAAGAGATCGCTATTGCTCCCCGTTGGCTGAATGCGAGTCGTCGATATTGTGATATCTGCGGTGCCGTAGGTTGGCAGGGTGTAGGGGACGTTATTGTTTAATGCGGTATTGCTCTGCGACGATCCGCGCGGTCCGACGACGCGACCTTGGGCGTTGATGTGCAGATAGATCTCTGGAATGTCGACATCGGCAGAAAATACGCCCATGCCGGCCGGGAAGAGCGGAGGCGGATTTTGAGATAAAACTGTGCCGTTGGCGGGGAGCGCGGCTGAAAAGACATAAAAATAGGTGCCCCAGCCACCAACTGCATAGCGGCCATAGGTGAATTTCGTGGAGAGCTCGAAGCCGACGCTGGAGGTCCGGCCTTGATTGGCGGCGACGAAGTCGGCTCCGGTCTGCTGGAACTCGATCTTCTTGTCGATGCTCTGGATGTAGACACCGCCGTCGAGGATGAGGTGGCCAAACAGGCCAGCACTGAAGGCTGCTTCGACGCTATCAATGGTCTGCGGCTGCAGCTGCGCGACGCCGGAGGCGACCAGGTTGCCGACGATGTTGTAGCGACTGCCGAAGCCGGGTTGGCCATGCAGCAGGTTTAGCGACGGGGTCTGGAAGGCGCGGCCGGTGAAGATCTTGGCGACGAAGCGGGGCGTGAAGCGGTAGGCGATGGCGGCGCGAAAGCTGATCTGCGGGTCGTACTCGGCCTGGCCGATGGCGATCTTGTCGAGTCGCACGTCGCCGGTCAGGCGCAGGCCGGGCAAGCGACGAATCGGCGCGCTGTTGACGTGCAGGAAGGCACCGACGTCGTAGCTGCCGCGCTTGGCCTGGTCCGGGCTTTCGATGAGGTCAACTTGGTCGCCGGGCTTGCGCAGGCTCTCGGCCTGCAGGAAGGTCTGCGTGTAATAGAGGCTGGTGGCGCGGCTGTACTCGAAGTCCAGGCCGAGCCGAATCGACAAGAGCTCACCAAGCGGGCTGTAGGTGCCGGCCAGCGAGCCGTTGACCGCGTGGTAATCGACATTGGGCCGGAAGCTGTAGCGCGGGTTGCCGGTCAGTCCCAGACGGTGCTCACCATCGGCGCTGCCGTAGGCGTAGCCGAGGGCGGCGGCGAGATCGAACTTGCTCCACTGCTTGTCGTAGCGCAGCGCGTTCCACAGGTTGACGTAGGCGATATTGCTGGCGTGGCCGAACAGCGAGTTGATGCGGAACTCGCCGGCTGAGTTGAGTCGCTGCAGCCCGGCCTGAAAGCTCAAGCGGCCCAGTCGCTCGGACTCGCCACCGAGGTGGAGATAGGCGCTGATCGGGCTGGCGATGTCGTTCTGGCTCTCGCGGGTGAAGAGCGCATTCTGCGGATCGGCGGTGGGATGGGTGGCTTCCAGCGTCAGGCCTGAGCGATCGTTGCGATCGCCGCTGACCGCCGCCATGGCGAAGAAGTGCTCGCTGCGATAGCTGACGATGGCGGAAGCGCCCAGACTGCCGCGGCTGCGCAGCAGGCTCACGCGCTGGCCGAAGCCGCCGCTGACCCCCTCGGGCCCTTTGCGCGTGATGACGTTGACGGTGGCCAAGAAGGCATTCGCGCCGTAGAGGGCGGACAGCGGGCCCTTGGCGATCTCGACGCGCTCGACGACTTCGATGGGGATGAACTCGGGGCCTAAGAAGGCGGTGAGGTCGGGGCGGAAGTCGACGACGGTGCCGTCGATCATGACTTTTACGATGCGCGTGCCGGCGTTCAAACCACCGCTCGCACCGCGGACGCTGACGGCAGGCAGGACCAGATCGTCGATGACGTAGAGGCCCGGCACACTGGCCAGGACCTCGGCCAGCGAGCGCCAGCCGTGGATGCGGATCTCGTCCTGCGTGACGGTCACGACTTCCGCCGCGGCCAGCGATTTCTCCTCGGAACGTCCGCCGCTGGCGGTGACCACGGTTTCGTTGAGCGCGGCTTCGAGCTTGAACAGATCAAGCTCGGTCGCGTTGCCCGCAGCTTCTCCCCCGGCGCTGGCACTGCCCCCCTTGCCATCCTTGGGATCGCTGCTGCTACTTCCGGGCTCTGCGCGGCCAGCGCTGGCCAGCAAAGACACCGTCGCTACGGTCGCGGCTACGAGGCCAAAGCGTGCACCCATCGCTCCACCCCTACGTTCATCGTAGGGTGTGCCTGACTTGCGGGTCAATCAAAGTTATGGCAAGACGCCCCGCGCCCGGTTGGGGAGCGATCAGGGCAGAGCAGGCCAGGCCGAGGCGAGGGCCGCGCGGAGCCGACCGATGGGAAGCTATTTCGCGGGCTCTTCCGGATCCGGCTGGCTACGGAACAGCAGCCACAGCGAGGCGGGCAGGGCGGTGAAGTCGGCGATCATCGACAGCACAAAGGCCAGCGACGACAGGATGCCGAACTGACGAATCGGCGGCAGCGTCGCCAGCGCAAACGCCAGGAAGCCGCCGGCATTGATCAGCGTGGCA
Organism: uncultured Myxococcales bacterium; assembly: GCA_937952145.1. Lineage (GTDB taxonomy): Bacteria > Myxococcota_A > Polyangia > Palsa-1104 > JAEUJZ01 > JAEUJZ01. The sequence goes on along the minus strand of CALFYE010000499.1, from coordinate 40,804 downwards.
AACAGGATGGCCCGACCTGAGACGAGCAGGGTGTGGCGCAGCGCCTGCTCGACCGAGCCTTCCTTTCGGCCTTCTTGGAAGTGATAGAAAAAGTGGATTTGGTCGTTTTCAGAGGTCCCGAGCACCGTCGTGGCGATGAGGATGGTCGCGACATTTAGGAAGATGCCGGTGCCGCGCATGATCAGGAACATGACCAGGATGGCGAAGAACGACGGAATCATCGCCATGATGCGGGCGATGCCGCTTCTGAACACTAGGAGGAAGGTCACAAAGATGATGCCGACCGTGAGCTCAAAGCTCTCGACCAGCGTCGGCACCATGTGGTGCGAGATCTTGGCTTGGAGCGGCGCTAAGCCCACCGCGCGGATGGTGTAGTCGGCGAGGACGGGGTGGCGGGCCTGGACCTCGCGATAGGTGGCCTGTAGCTGGCCGTTGAGGGCGGTGAAGCTCTCGTAGTCATCGGCGGCGGTGACGACGGCGAGATAGGTCTGCGACAGGTTCCCCTTATCGACGAACTTCTCCATCATCGGCTCGCGGGGCAGCAGGTTTTCAAAGTCGTCGCTGATCTTTTCCAGCGCCTCACTGTCGGTCGGAAGCTGATCCGACTTACCTGCGACGTAGCGCAGGGTGCGCAGGATGGTCACCAGGCTGGTGACGCTGCCGACGCCGGACATCTTGTCGATGGTGCCGTGCAGATCGTCGAGGGCCCGCAGCATCTCGGCCTTGCTGACCGCACCGAGCGTCCGCTTGGCCGCCTGCGCTTCCGGCGTCGGGCGCAGCCACAGCGTGGTCACCGACAAGCCGCCTAGCTGCTTGCCTAGCTCCTTGGTGTCTTTGTAGAGCGCTGAGTCGTGGGGGATGTACTCGACGGGGTTGGTCTGCAGGTACATCGGCTTGATGGCGGCTGGCCGCAGACCGAACAGCGCCACTGCCCCGGCGGCCGACATCGTCAGCGAACCCAGCACCAGCAGCCAGCGATAGCGATAGGTGAAGCGCGGCAGGAAGTGAACGAGCTTGAGATACCAGCCAGCGCCAATCGGACGCTCGCGCTGCGTCGGCGTCTTGAGGATCTTTTGCAGTGCCGGGAAGAGCGTGAACACCGTCAGCCAGGTCAGAAACAGGCCGACGGCGACCCACAGGCCCATCTCGCGAACCGGGCGAATCTTTGAGACCGCGAGGGCGGCAAAGCCGACCGCGGCAGCGAAGATCGAGGCAGTGCAAGCGAGGAACTTGTTGCACAGGGCGAAGATCTGGTGGTCATCAACGCTGGTGCCCTCGGGCTGGTCGACGAAGCGCGAGTGCAGATAGACCAGGGTGGCGGTGCAGGTGATGAGGATGGTCATCGGCACCACCTGCGACACGATGGTGAACACACCGCCCGTCAGGCCGACGAAGCCGACGGTCATCGCCGCCGACACCCCGAGGGTGATGATGAAGGCCAAGAGCGCCCGCCACGAGCGATACAGCGCGACGTTGAGCCCAATCACAAACAGGAAGAACAGCGGGAAGTAGCGCATGCCGGTCTCGCGCGTGTCGCGATCGAGGTAGGCGTGCACATACGACTGACCGACCTTGCGCAGCCGCAGGAGCGGGGCGGGATTCTTTTCCAGCGGCGCCAGCACGGCATCGACTTTGTCTAGAAGCAGGCGGCGGTCGTTGGCCCCTTGGTTGGCGAGGACGACAGGGATGCTCAGGTGGTGATCGCCGACTAAGCCCTGGCGACGGAAGATATCGCTGCCCAGGGCAAACTTCTTGAAGGCGGCGGCGGTCTCTGGCGTAGGCTCAAAGCCGGCCTTGGCGCGCCGGAAAATTCCCAGCGCCGAGTTCGTCGAGATGCGATCGAGCTTGCTCAGGCTGGCTTCGAGATCGAGCAGGCGGCGCAGCACCTCGGGCGAGAAGGGATCGTCGGCCTCGGCCCACAGGATGACGTACTCGGCCGAGCCGAAGACCTGTTCAAAGGCGCGGGTCGCGCGATAGTCGTCGTCGCTTTCGAGGATGAGCCGATCGGGCGCGTTGTCCTGCGGGACCTGGATGGCCAGGTACACCGCCGGTCCCAGGAGCAGCGCGTACAGCGCCACGACCAGCCAGCGAAATCGAACCACCGTCCGAAAGACCGTGGCGAGGGGAGAAGATTGCGTCTCTGCCATGTGAGTAAGCTAGTTTGCGACGAGACTAGTTGGAGAGCGGCGACGTGAAAACCAAAATCGCCCGCACCGCAGCATCTGGCCAGCGAGGGGCGGCTACTTGGGGACGGTCGACTTGTCGGTCAGGCCGAGCGCGCCGATGTTTTCCGGCGATGCGGGATTGAGCACTGGGGCCGTGCCCTCTTTACCCTGCGCCAGCTTGGGGATGGCGGCCGCGGCCGCCGCGACGGCTGCTTGCCCGAGGGCTGCTCCCCTGTTCGTCTCGCCCTGGCCGGCCAGAAGCTCAATCGGTACGGGCAGGACGATGGTCATATTGGGCTGGGTCGAGACCTCGACCATCGTCTGATACAGGCGTAGCTGCAGCGCCGCGGGCTCGCTGGAGATCAGGCGCGCGGCCTCGGCAAGCTTGACTGCTGCCTGCAGTTCACCGTCGGACATGATGACCTTGGCGCGGCGCTCGCGCTCGGCTTCGGCCTGGCGGGCCATGGCGCGCTTCATCTCGGCGGGCAGCGAGATGTCCTTGATCTCGACGGCGGTGATGTCGATGCCCCACTGCTCGACGCGGGCGTCGAGGATCTCTTGCACTTCGAGGTTGATCTCGGCGCGCTTGGCCAGCACTTCGTCTAGCTCCATGCGACCGATGATCGAGCGCAGCGTCGTCGCCGCTAGCTGCAGGGTGGCCGGCATGTACTGCTCGACGCGCAGCACGGCATCGGCTGGCGACTGGACATCGGCGTAGACCACGGCATCAACGCCGATCGAGATGTTGTCGCGGGTGATCACTTCCTGCGTCGGAATCTGGATGACCTTGGTGCGCAGGTCGACGACCTGAGCGCGATCGATGCCAAACGGCAGCATCAGCACCAGCCCCGGTCCAATCGGCCGATTGCGGGCCCGTCCCAGGCGGAACACGATGGCGCGCTCGTACTCGCGCAGGACCTTGAGGCTGGTAGAGAGAAAAATCAGCGTGATAAGCGAGGCGAGGATGAGGAGCGGGATCCACATCCTCGCGAGTCTGCCACAGCTTGACGGCGGCCGGGGGGCAACCTCGGCAGCGCCTGGGCCGCGTCGCGGGGAGGTGCGAACGCAGGCTAGCCGCCGACCGCCGATTCCCGGTACGCTGGCGGGGCTGTCCTGCGGGCTGGTGCAGCCAGCCGTGCGCGGGCGCAGGAAGAGGGCGCAAAGATGAGCAAACTACGGACGTTGGGCCTGGCAGCGATCGTGCTGCACGGGCTGGTGCTGGCTCCGGGACTGCTGCACGCCGACGCGGTTCCGCCGCCGCCGGCGAAGTGCCCGCGGGGTCAGGTTGGCATCACCGACCATGGTGGGCCGCGCTGCGTCGCTCCGGCCCCAAGCGACTGCCCCCCGGGCTGGCGCGGCGTGCTGGGGGGGACCTGCGTCGTGTACTCGTGTCAGTCGTCGGCCGAGTGCGGTCCGGGGGGGCGCTGTCAGCCGACCCGCGTCTGCATCCACGAGTACCTGCAAGAGTGGGGTTACGGAGCTTCCCTAGCCCTGCCGGCGCTAGGTAAGGAGCTTTACTCGGCTCCGCCGCGACGCTTCGATCCGCCGCGCCGGGTGCAGGAGGTCGTCGATATCTGCCGCGCCGGTGAGCTCTGTCCGGCCGAGTCAACCTGCGGTGCGGGCAGCGTCTGCCTGCCGCAGGGGGTAGCCGCGCCGGGTCACTATCGGCCACTTCCTCCCGCGCCCACACCGACGGGCAAGCCGACGCCGGTGCTACGGCCCACGCCTCGGTCGGGCTAGTGGCGGACCGCTTGCAGCGACCGGGCCGGGGCCGCCCGAGCCATGGGCTATCTGCGATGACCTGGCTACGGCTGTTGGGGATGGGGCTCTGCGGGGCTGCGTGCGCTTCGCTGGCGCCTCGGGCAGACCCGCCGCGCTGCCCACCGCCGACTCAGGAACAGCGAAGTCGGACCGCTGCGCTGCAGGGGCTGCTGGCCCAGCTTGACCCGGCAGCCCGGACCCTGAGCATGGGGCTGCGCATCTGCTATCAGCCAGGCCAGGGGCGCGGCGTCGTAAGTGGGGGCTTGGTGCTGCTGGAGCCATCGGAGAGCAATGCCGAGCTGGCGGCGCAGCTTTCGCACCTGTGCACTCATGTCGAAGACGGCCTGGGTGATGGCTGTGCGCGGGGGAGCGAGGCGGCGCGAGCATCTGAGGAGCGAGCCCGCGGGCGCGAGGATCGTCTGCGGCAGCGCTTGGCTTTGCCGTTGCGGGTCGGCCCTGCGGCAGCGGATGAGGACTACGCACGTCGCTGCCCGGCTCGCTAGTTCCCCGGCTGACGGGCTTACGCTACGTTCCGCCCGCGAAATGACGCGAGCCAAGGAGGCGATGATGCAGTCAAGGCGGAAGCCGTTACTGATGGGAATCTGCGCCCTGGGATTGCTGCCGGCGGTCTGCGCGGCGGCGCCCGGCCAAGGGGGGGCTGCGATGGGGACTCTGCCGCCACCGCCTGCCGTCAGCAGCTCGGCGGTGCCCAGCCCGGCGGTGCCCAGCCCGGCGGTGCCCAGTCCGGCGGTGCCCAGTCCGGCGGTCGCTGTGGCCGCGGCAGAGCCCCGCTTCGACGCCGCCAGCATTCGACGCGCACTGCGCCTGACGGAGTGGGCCCCGGTCGAGGGTGGCTTCTTCATCGCGGCGACGCTGGGGCTGGGGCCGAATGCGGCGGCCCTGTTCGCCGATTCCAATCGCGACCCCACGCCGGTTCTGCGCGGCGGCCTGCTGATCGGCGGCCAGACCTCGCGCTATGTGCTGCACGTTGGCCTTGAATACATGGGAGGCGACGTCTTGGGTGGTGGCGTGTCGCACTTCGGTGCAGTCTTGTTTTGGCTCGGCACGACGGGCGCTCTGTGGCGTTCCAGCGATGGGCGGGCTGAGCTCATCGCCTCGGCGCGCCTGGGACCAGGCGTGGCCTTCGGCTTTGGGAGTTCGTCAACGCCGTCGCTGCTCATCGGGTACGAGCTAATGCCGGGCCTGCGCTACTACCTGCATCCGCACGTCTCGCTGCTGGCACAAGCCGGGCTCGGTGGCGAATACGTTGTGCGCACGGGCAGCGGCTCGGTGGCGATTGGTGTGCATACGCTGGCCGCCTGGATCGGCCCGGCGCTGGTCCTGTAAGCGAGGGCGCGCACGGCAGGCTGGAATCGCTGTCGCGGGCCGTGCACTCTGGAAAGAACCGGCATGCCTGTGTTGGCTCCCTCAAGCTTGGCCCGCTTCGATCGACAGCGCTTTCCCACGCTGGCGGCGTATCTTGACCGCTTGCCGCACGGGCTCGACTCGTATCCCGATTGCCAGGCCAAGTGCTCGCTGTTGATGTCGGCGCTCGACGACTTCAGTCTGGAGCAGGCGCTGCCCGGGCTGCCGGGTCCGCTGGCCGACCTGGTGCAGCATCCGCCGCCGCGCGTCGAGTGGATCCCGCAGGTTCAGTTTCGCGCGGTGCTACGTGCCATCTGCGATGAGCACTTCAAGACACCCGCCGACTTCGTGGCCTGGTCGTACGGGGCGCAGCAGCGGATGCTCGGCGGGCCTCTTTACCGCATTCTGTTTGCGCTGATCGGCCCCGAGCGCTTGTTGCGCAACGTGCAAGCGCGCTGGGCCCACTTTCATCGCAACCTTGTCTTGGAAGTGCAAGCCGCGGGGCAGTCCGTCGACGGTCGCTTTCGCTTCCCGGCGCATATGTACGACCGCCTGGATTTGGAGGCGACGCTGCTCGGCGTGCGCGCTGCCCTGGAGCTAGCCGGGGCACACGAGGTCACGACGCAAGTCATCAGCGTCAGCAGCACCGAGGCACTGGGGCGGCTGACCTGGCGCTGAACCAAGCCGGGGCGCAGGGGACGCGTCGCCGCCGCGCCGACTAGAACGGAAAGTCGAGCAGGGCCAGCGTACCGATGCACATCTCGTCGGAAGTCCGCTCGCCGTAGGAGACATCGCGCGGCGGCTGCGGCCGGCCATCGAAGGCGGGCTGATTCGCTGCCGAGTTGTCCCATTCGCAGCGGACTTCGATCCTGTCACCGGGGGCGGCGTACACAGCGTGGGTGAAGGCATACGCCGACTGCCAGTGAAAGTCCCAGGCCGGAATGCGCAGCAGGCACTGCCGTCCACCGACGAGGCGCACCAGATCCATCTGGAACGATCGCCCCAAAAGGTGCATATGCGCCCAGGCGCTGTAGATAAAGCCGCTTCTTACCTGACCGACGGGCGGTACGAGCGGGGCGGCCACGACATCGCCGCTCACCGTGCGTACCGTCGAGGCGGCTCCCGCGGGCAGACGGAACGCGGTGTCCGACAGATACAGCGTGTGCGGGATCTCGGTGACCAGGCCGGCGCGCCACAGCGTGACTGTCGAGCGGTCCTCGCCGCGGCCGTTCGCGAAGTTGTAGTGGTTCTGCAGCACCAGACGCCAGCCGGCTGGCAGGTAGAAGCCCACCGTCGGACGGGGTGGTGGCGAGGGCGAGTCATAGCCGGGGACCCACAGGCCAATCGGATAGGCCTCAGTGACGCCGGCCCCGGAAAAGCAGGTGTAGCCGGGCCCTGGCTCAGCGGCATCGAGCCGCTCGATGGCCGCGACCTGCGTGTCGGGTACTGCAAACACCGAGGCGTGATGGACAATCGCCCGATTCCCCGGCTCGACCGAGACCGCCGCGACCGACAACGTCTGCGTCAGCCCCGGATCGATCAGAAAGCAGCGATAGTCGTCGCTGTAGTTGATACCCGAGGTGTAGCTCTCGGCCATGGGGAAGCGATCACTTGGCGGGCCGAGGGTGTTCGGGGGCGCCGCGCCCCGATGATCCGCGGGATTGCCCTCGGGAGCGCCCTGGGCCAGCCAGCGGGCAAACTTGGTCCGCTCGCTGTCCGGCATGGCCCGCGGGTCGTCAATCGTCGGACAATCCCCGTCTTGGGCCGGTGGCAGCGGGGGCATGCGGCGGCTCATCACGGCGGCGACGATTTCTTCCCGCAGCTCGTACACATGCGACCAGCCGTCCAGGCTGAACGGCCCAATCCGCCCCGGCTGGTGGCAGCCCAGGCAGCGTCGCTCGATAAGCGGCGCGATGTCGGCGTGGTAGGACAGCGGCCCATCGTCGTCCATCGCCCCCGCGTCACAGGCCATAGCGCCCAGGATGGCGACGGCAAACAGCAAAAGATTGCGCATGACTGCGCAGCGTATGGGGCGCCGGGGGCGGGCGTCAAACCCGTTCGATTTCGCGGGCTTGGTCCCCTTGGGGCGAGCGCAAGAATCTTTATTTGTTGGGAAAGGTTTCGTGACCTAGAACACAGATACGTGCTACTTTAACCAGAAGTTTCCTCTACCTACGCGGCTATGCCATGACCCCAGAATCGACGCCAACCTGGCTTGTCGGCCCAGAAATTCCGCCCGCGCGACGGATAGGTACCGTGCTGAACGGTACCTATCGTCTGGACGCATTCCTGGGCCAGGGCATGACCGGCATTACGTATAACGCCTGGCATTTACGGCAGAAGCAGCCGTTTGCCGTCAAGCTCCTGCATCGCGACCTGCAGCCCAGCCACGAGCGAGTGGTCAAGCTGCGCCAGGACCTGCGGGTCTTGGCGGGGTTGCGCAAGCAGGGCTTCTTGCCGGTCGAGCTGAGCTTCGCTCCCGACGGAGCGCCGTTTTTGGCCTGCGAGCTCCTGATCGGCGAGACCCTGCGCGAGCGCCTGGCCCGCGGTCCGCTGCCCTCGCTGGCGGCGGGCATTGTCGTGGCGGCGCTGGCTCGGGCGCTTGGCGAAGCGCACAAGCTCAATGTTGTGCACGGCGACCTGCGACCGGAAAACGTCCTTCTCCCGTCCGAAGATGGCCGCGAGATCGAGGCTGGCCAGCCGGTCCTGATGGACGCTGCGCTGCACCACCTGCGCCGTCGCCCGATTGGCCTGGACGAGTCGCTGCCGCTGCAGAAGCTGGCCTACCTGGCTCCCGAGCAGACGGCCGGTGAGCAGGCGACCGCCAATGCCGCCGGCGACATGTTCGCGCTGGGGGCCATCCTCTTTGAGTGCCTGACTGGCAAGGCAGCCTTCGGCGCCGACGAGCTAGAGGTGGTCTACGAGAAGCTGTCGCAGCCCCCGGCCAAGCTCGACCTACCTAAGGAAGTCGGCGCTCCCCCGGGTCTGGGCGCGGCGCTCGACGCGGTCATTGCTCAGGCCTGCGCCCGCGATCCCGACTCGCGCTTTGCCAGCATGGGCGATTTCCTGACCGCGCTGTCATCGGCCTTTTCAGACTCCGGCCTGCCGCTACCGCCGCCTGATGAGCGCATCGCCATCGATACCGTGCAGTCGCAGAACCGCGGCCTGCGCAAGCGTACCGTCGCCGTCAAGCGCGTCGGTGGAGCAGCCGAGCCAGCGACCGCCAGCCAAGCCGCGATCAAGCCCGTAGCAGCCGGAACCGGTTCGTCTGCCGTTGTCGCCAGCAAACCGGTAAGTGCCGAGTCAAGCAAGCCCAATCCAGCGGCCAAGTCGTCGGAAGTAAAGCGCCTGCCGAGTGCCACTTCGGCCCCGGCGACGGCGAGTCCGGCATCTCCGAAGGCCGCGGCCAGCCAGCCGGCTGCAGCAGCGACGGCGGCGGCGACGCCTGCGGCCAAGCCGGCGACGGATGGCCGCACCGGAGAGTTCAAGCGCGCGACGGCCGCTTCTTCAACGACGGCCAAGCTTGGCATGCCAGTCGTTGCTACAACCGGCAGCCCCGACGGCAAGACGGGCGAATTCAAGCGCGTACCGACGCCGGCGGCTACGAAGCCGAGCGCTGCGCTGGTGACGGCTGCTGAGAGCAAGGCGCCAGACAATCGGCCCAGCTACCCCGACGCCAAGACGGGAGAGTTCAAGCGCATCACGGCTCCGCTTGGTGGCGAGACCAAGCCCGCGGCCGCGGTATCGGGCCCCGCCTCGACCGAGCGTCGGACTGGCGAGATCAAGCGCGTGCCGGCTCCCGCCGAGAGCAAGCCGGCAGCACCTAGCGCCGCACCGACTCCATCGCCGAGCGCCAGCCAGCCGATGAGCGTTGGCAAGGTGGTGGCAACCGCCAAAGGAGCGGCCGAAGCAGCTAAGGCCGCTGCCGCCAAGGCCGGAGCCCCCCCGGCAACGCGTCCTGTTCGACGAACGGTCAAGGCTCGCGATCTCAGCGGGCTGCTGGCCGACGTCGCCGCCGGGCGCCTAGATGCCGCGATGGCCATTGCCCTGGCCGGTGTCGAAGACGAGGGCGATGGCGAGGCGGCAGCCCCCGCTACTCCCGCGCTGTCGGAAGAGCAGCAGATGATCGCCGATGGTCGCGCGGCAGTGCTGGCTCGCGCCGAGGCCGCCAAGCGCAACCGTCAGGTCGAGGACGAAGAGAAAGCTCAGCGCGCGCAAGAGCAGCAGCGCCGCATCCTGGAGCAGGCCCGGCAGGAGACGCTATCGCGCATGCGGGCCGAGATGGTCAGCAAGCGTCCGGCGCCCACGGCGGAAGAGGAGGGCCCCGACCCCGAGCTTCTGGCCGAGGCCGAGCGTCAGCGGCAGCAGCTAGAAAAGGCCAAGCAGGAAGCTGAGCGACAAGCCGCCCTGGAAGAGGAACGGGCCCGTAAAGAGGCGGAAGCGGCCGAACAGGCTCGCAAGGAAGCGGCGCGAGCCGAGGCTGCGCTGCGCGATGCCGAAGAGCGGGAAGCAGCACGGGCGGAAGCCATGCGCAAGGAGGCCGAGCGCGAGCAGGAAGCTCGTCGCCAGGCCGAGGCTGCCGAGAACGAGCGCCGTCAGCACCTGGCTGAGGCCGAGGCCGCCGAGCAGCTATTGGCCGACGCCCAGCGACGCGCGGAAGAAGCGGCTGCCGAAGCGGCCACGGCCCGCCAAGCCGCCGAGGCCGAAGCCGAGCTGATCGCCTGGGAAGAGGGCATGGTCGAGGTGGTCGATCAGAAGCGTCCACCCCCCACTCCGCCCGAGGCCCTGCGCCAGAAGTCAGAGGCCGCGCAGCTAGCACTGGAGGCAGCGGAGCAGGCCCAGGCCAGCGTGCGCGAAGCCGCGATGCGCGTCGATGCGGCGCGCGAACAGGCCGAAGCCCTGGCGCGTACCGTCGAGGATGCCGAGCGGGAAGCCGAAGATGCGGCGCTCGCTCGCAAGCAGGAAGCGGACGAGCTGGCCAAGGCCATGGCGGCGGCGGAGGCAGCGCGGGCTCGCGATAACGAGCTCTTGCAGCTGGCCTCGGCAGCGCGTGAGCGAGCGCAAGCAGCGGAGGCCGCGCGAGCTCAGCACGTCACACGCGCGACCCGCGTGACGCAAGCGCTGGCCGTGCTGCAGCAGGTACAGGACATGGCTCAGTCACAGACTCCGGCGAAGGGGGGCGCGGCGGTGGATCCGTCCACTGTTGAGCCGGCCAAGACGACAGCAGCCCCCGCCAAGCCAGCCCCAGCCCCGGCTAAGCCGGCGGCAGCCCCCGCGAAGCAAGCGGTCGTGACGGTGCTCATGCCGGTCACGCCGGCGGCCAGTCCCGCCCCCGGCTCCAGCGAGCCCAGTGGCATTCAGCGTGCCGTCGAGCCGAGCGGTATCTATGCCGGCTACAGCGTGACCGATGCCCTGCGCGATCCCAGCGGCATTCAGCGCGAGCTGCAGGCGCAGGCCAAGTCGCAGCAGCTCGCGCAGCCCTCGGCTTCGATGGCGCGCCCTGAGTTCACCGGCCCTTACCCGCCAAACCAGCTGACGCCCGCCTTGGCCCAGGCCACACAGAGCCCGACGCGCCCGATGCAGGTCGTGGGCGGGGCTGCCGAGCCTCCGGGCGAGGTCGTCGAGATCTCGGCCATGCTGCCCGCCTCATCGCTGGCCGCGATGGTGGGGATGCATCAGCAGTCGCAGACGGTGCCGCTTTCGGGACAGGCGCTGGCCGCCGGCATGGGGGGACCTGTCCCCGGACAAGGCGCTTCCGTGCCGCACCTGCCGGGCGTGACAGCGGCGTTGCAGCCGGTGCCAGGGGGGATGCCGCTGCAGCCGATGATGATGGCGCCGATGCCGGGTGCGCCGATGCCGCCTAGCGATACGGGCGGCGTGACGCTGACCGTGCGCCAGTTCGTCGCGACGCTGACCGTGACCTCGTTGCTGAGCGCGATCATTGGTGCGCTGATCGTTATTTTGGTCATGCGCGAGCGCGGCCCAGTCGTCGCAGTGCCAGGTCCAGGTCCAGGTATTCCGACGGCAGGGACGGGCGATGTGCGGCCGACGCCAGGCGAACGGCCCACCGAGCCTGCGACCCGACCGACCCCGGCGCAGAACCCGCAGCCCGCCACGGCGCTGATGGTGCCGCCGCCCCGACCGCCGCAGGCCGAGACGCCCGATCTAGCTGTGCCCGTCGCGGCCCCACCGGCAGCGGTGGCTCCGCCGGTTGCGCCCCCAGAGGTTACTCCTCCCCCGGCGGCGATCCCGGGCAACCAGTACCCGAACAAGCGCCCGGCTTCGGTCCGCTTGCCGCCGCTGCGCTCGCTGAGCGATCAGCCGCTGATCCGGCCGCGTCCCGTCGTACCAGCCGGTGGTGGTGCCGTCCCAGCCGCCGCCCCCGCCGCCGCGGGTGCTGGCGCGAGCGATAGCAAGCCGGCAGCGACTCCCGCCGCGGCTCCAGCCAGCGACAGCAAGCCGGCGGCCAGCGACAGCAAGCCGGCGACCGATGCCAAGCCCGAACCTGCCGCCAAGCCCGAGCCCAAAAAGCCTGCCGGCGGCGAAGAAGGCCTGCGCAACCCCTTCGGCCCCTAGGGTACGTAGGGAAGCGTACCTCGCCGAACTGCCCCCGTTTTATTCCTGATTCAGTAGCCCCGCAGCACGCGCGCTGGATTGCCCGCGACGACCGTGCGGGCCGGCACATCGTGCGTCACCACCGCCCCGGCGCCGACCTGGGCCAGTCGGCCGATCCTCACTCCCGGCAGCAGGATGGCGCCGACGCCGATGTCGCAGCCGTCTTCCAAGGTCACCGGTTCAAAGCGAAGCGGGCGGCGCAGGATCGGCGTGTCGTCGGTTGGCTCGGACGTGGCGGCCTCGCCTGGGCTCTGGTCGCCGGGCAGCACGTGGTGGCTGGTCAGCACGCAGACGTGTGGGCCGATGCCAACGTCGCAGCCAATGTCGATGCCCCCCGCCGCGTGCAGAAACGCTGCCTGGCCAATCCACGTTCCGCGCCCCACCCGCAGCTGGTTCTTGTAGTAGCCCTTGAGCTGAGCACCGTGCCCGACGTAGACGTCTTCGTCGAGGTAGACGTTTTCGGGGTGGAAGATCAGCACGCCTTCTTCCAACACCACTGAGTCGGGACAGCGGGCTAAGTCACCCCGGGCAAAGCGTCCGCTGCCATGGCTGCGGTAGCGGACGGTCATGCCTGGGTTCCACCAAACAAAGGAAGCCCCGACACGGGGTAGGCAACGATCGGCAAGGTCAGCCGATCGCCCTGTCCGCAGCGTCGCGCCGTCATCAGCGCGTCAACCTCGTTCTCGGCAACTGGCCGGGTGAGCTGCGTCAGATCGACGTGGGCCCGCTCGCACAGCGCTAGCAGCTCGACAAGAAGGTCGGGATGCACGGCCCCGCCGCCGATGAGCAGGCAGCCCTCGTGCGCAAGTCGCTGCAGGAGGGCCGGACTGCTGTGGCTGGGCCCGACCGGCAGATCCATGGCCAGGGCGGGAGCGGCATGCTCGACGGTGGACGACGACGAGTCGGCGGGGGCACAGGGCTCGGCGCGATCGAGGAAGACCGCGGTGCCGCCAGCGGAAAGCAGGCTCAGCGCCAAGGTGCGGCCGGCGTCGCTGCCACTCGTTTCGATGAAGCACAGGCCATGGGTTGGCAGGCTTGCGCCCAGCGCCAGATCGGCAAGCTGGGCTCGCAGCGCCGTCGGACCTAGCGACTCATCAGCGAGCACTGCCATCGCACCGTACGGATCGCTCTGCAGGCGCGTCACTTCGTCGGCAGGGGCTCCCAAGCTGACGACGGCGGTGGCCGCTCCCATGGCGCGGGCGACGACGGCGGCTAGCGCGGCTCGACTGCCATGACCGACGACGACGCATAGCGTGCCGGGGCCCAGACCCGCGCGAACCAGGCCGGAATAGGGGGCCAAAAGAGCGTCCGACAGCGCAGAAAAACGATAGGCCGCAGACGGCTCAGGAGCGGTGCTGACAAAGGGCGGCCCGAGCGGGACCAGGAAGCGCGGCGGGACGTGCTCAATCGCTTGCGGTCGCCGCGGACGCGTCGCGACTTGGCTGCAGATCGACACGCGCCCGCGCCGGCAAGGCTCGCACTCACCGCAGGGCAGAAGACGCGGCACAAGGACAAGCTGGCCCGGCGCGAGCGCCCCGCACTGGCGAGTGGTGTCGGGCTCCGACGGCGAGATCTCACCGACGAGACCAACCACCTCAGCGCCGGGATAGGCACCCAGGGCCGAGCCGAGGACATGAACAGGAACCCGCGCGGCCGGATCCGGGGTCGCGCTGGCTTTTACAGACGAGGGGAGGGCAGACATGAAGCGCGAATCTAGATCAGACTCGCCGTGCCGCAAACGCAGAAGCGGCCCACGACGCAGCCGGGCAGCGGCTGGCGGTCATTTTCCCCCACAGCCCGGCCCAGCAAGCCGGTCCCCCCGTGCTACTCGCTCCGACGACTACAGGTCTTCGATGATCTCGGCTGCCGAGTGATCATCGCGGGCCGGGGCTCGCTGCGCTGCCTGAGCCGGCTTCCCCGACGGGACCTTGGCGGGCTGAGCCTGGGCCGCGGCAGCCATACGGCGCAGCTTGTAGCGTTCGAGAGCAGTCGAGAATTCTTCAAATGGAATCATGGGCCCAGACTATCGCAAAGCGCCCCCGGCAGGGAAGACTGGGCGATCTCCGTCGGGAACTCAGGGTGCCAGGCGGGCCGCGAGGGCAGCGAGGCGAGCGGCGCTGCGGGGTCCCCCGCAAGTGATGCGGGCCAGGCGCCCCTCGGCCGGGCTGGGCGACGGTTGGAGCGGGCTGCCTTCGGCATACCGGAGATCGATCTGCAGCCGATCGCGACTGACCGCGTCGGGAAATCTCTCCAGCCACTCGATCGCCAGCACGCCGCCGGCCTCGGCCGCTTCCCACAGACCGAGATCCGATAGCTCGGACTCGTGGCCGATGCGGTACAGGTCGACGTGGTACAGCGTCAAGCGACCGCTGTGCTGGTTGATCAGCGAAAACGAGGGGCTGGCGACGATGCCTGTGATCCCCAGGCCGCGCGCTAGGCCGCCCACCAAGCAAGTTTTGCCTGCGCCCAGCGGCCCAGCCAGCGACAGCACATCGCCTGGCAGGGCATCCACCGCAAGTAGCCGGCCCAGCCGCACGGTCGCCGTCGCCCGGGGCAGCCGGACCAAGAGTCCAGCCTGGGGCTGGTCGCAATCGGCAAGGAGCCGTGGACCCGTGGGGCGCGGGGGTTTTTTAGCCCGCTCGCCGGGACTCGACGACTCGCTGCGGGAAGGGCGCATGGCGGCGCCTGTCTTATCCCACTGGACAGCGGAAGCGAAGCGACTTAAACGTCTGCGCAAAACTTCGCGGCAGCTAAACCCGTCGCCCCTCCTGGGACATCCCACAAGCATGGACGCGCAGAGTCTAAGCAAGGTCTGGGCTTCGGCCCATCAGTCGGTCACGCAGGAAGTACAGGCCACGCTGCCCGTCGTTGAGGGGCAGATTCCGCCCGATCTGCGCGGCGTGCTGTACCGCAACGGCCCGGGCCGTTTTCAGCTGGGTGAGCAGACCTATGGCCACCTCTTCGACGGCGATGGCCTGGTCCTGCGCTTTGCCATCGGCGGCACCAGCAGCGACAGTCGGGCCCGCATCCGCTACCGCAACCGCTTCGTGCGCACCCCCGAGTTCGTCCAGGAAGAGCGCAGCGGCCGGGTGCTCTATCGCGGCCTCGGCACCAACTTGCCGGGCGGCTTCCTCGGCAACTTCTTGCGTCTGCACTTCAAGAATCCGGCGAACACCAGCGTCGTGTACCACGGCAGTGGGCCGGGCAGTCGCCTGCTGGCGCTGTGGGAAGGTGGGCTGCCCTATCAGCTCGATCCCGTGACCCTCGAC
This sequence comes from uncultured Myxococcales bacterium, assembly GCA_937952145.1. GTDB lineage: Bacteria > Myxococcota_A > Polyangia > Palsa-1104 > JAEUJZ01 > JAEUJZ01. The sequence continues at coordinate 25,629 of CALFYE010000499.1, read as the reverse complement.
ACGCTGGGGCCCTGCGACTTCGGGGGAGCGCTGCGCAACCGCGCGCCGTCGTGGATCGAGCGACGGATTAGCAGCCACCTGCCGTTCTCGGCCCACCCCAAGATCGATCCGCAGACCGGCGCGCTTTACAACTTCGGCGTGGTGCTGGGACCGCAGCCGCGCCTGCACATCTATCGCCTCGATGCCGATGGTGCGCTGCACACCGAGCGCGTGGTTCCGGTTTCGCACGAGGCCTTCGTTCACGACTTCACGATCACGCCGAACTGGTACGTGTTTTTTCTCTCGCCGATCAGCTTTGACTCGGGCGCTGTGCTGCTGGGGCGCTCGACGGGGATTGAGTCGCTCAAGAGCATCCCCGGTGGTCTGACACGGGTGCTGGTCGTGCCGCGGGCCGGCGGTGAGGTGAAGAGCTACGTCACCTCGTCCTGCTTCGTGTTTCACTTCGCCAACGCCTACGAGGACCGCGATGGCCATATCCTCGTCGACGGCTGCCGGCAGAGCGAGTACCCCCACCTGCCGCCGCTGTCGCTGGCCCTGGCCGGCAACCTGTGGGAGATGCCGGCGGCCCGCCTCACCCGCTATCGCATCGACCCCGCCGCCGACGACGGAAGTGCGGTCGACGAGACAACACTGATCGCGCAGGCCAGCGAGTTTCCCCGCATCCATCCCGCCTACGTCGGTCGTCCCTACCGCTACGTCTGGGGCACCAGCGCCTCGCCGGGCACGCCGTACAACCTGTACACCTCGATCGTTCGTCAGGACCTCAAGACCGGTCAGCTAATCGAGCGCCCGTTTGCCCCCTGGCTGCCCGGCGAGCCGGTGTTCGTGCCGCGGCTCGGCAGCACCGGGAACGTGGAAGACGACGGCTACCTGCTGTTCATCGTCTATCACGCGCAGAGTCATCGCTCGGCACTGCACATCCTGGATGCGGCCAGCCTTGACACCGTCTGCGTCGCCGAGCTGCCCCATCACATCCCCCCCGGCTTCCACGGCAACTTCGTCCCCGCCCCCGACTGCCCACCGGGCTGGGCGATCTGACCCCCCGGGGATCGCCAGCGTCGGGGTATGCAGACCTAAAGGAAGGATGCGCCGACCTCGTCGGCGTAGAGCAGGCCGGCCGGGCTTAGGCGGATGGGCTCGTCGGGGGCTAGCAAGCCGCGGCGGCGTCCATCGGCGATTTCATCGGCGAAGGCCTGGTGCGGATCGATGCCGTACTCGGCCTGAAACGCCGCCTTCGAGATGCCGTCGATCCGACGCAGCGACAGCCACATCGCCTCGCGAGTCAGGCTGTCGCCATCGCGATCTTCAAACAGCGCCAGGCCGGGCAGCGGATGATCGTCGATTTGGCCGTGCGACCCGACGGCGGTACTCGGCGTATCGGCTGGCGCCAGCGGCAGCGCGGAGCGTCGTGGTGACGGGGCCGAATCGACGCCGCGCGCGTCCCAGACCGAAAGGTAGGGATCGATGCCGCGCAGGTTGGCAAAGCGCTGGCCGGTGCCGGCGGGGTGCTCGCCGGGGGCGGCTGGCTGCCGACGGAACGAGTGCGCGCCTACGCCCAATCCTAAGTACTCTCCCCCGGTCCAGTAGAGGCGATTGTGTACAGATGCGTAGTCGTGTCCGGGGACGCGGCGCGCGAAGTTCGAGATCTCGTAGTGATGAAAGCCCGCGTCGCCAAGCCGTGCTCGCACGTGCTCGTAGGCTTGGGCTTGTCGTTCGGGATCGACCCCGGGGGCGGCACCGCGGGCGATGGCGGCGGCGAGTGGCGTGCGCGGCTCAACGGTGAGCAGGTACAGCGAGACGTGCTCCGGAGCCAGCGCGAGCAGCGCATCGAGGTCAGCGTTGAGCTCGGCGAGCGACTGCTGCGGCAGGCCGATCATGAGGTCGAGCGAGAGGTTAGAAAAACCAGCAGCCCGCGCGGCCGCCACCGCCGCGACGATGTCTTCCGGCTGATGCCGTCGGCCAAGCGCCGCCAGCTGGGCCGGCGAGAACGACTGCGCGCCCAGCGACAGACGGTTTACCCCCGCAGCAAGCAGGGCAGAGAGGTGCTGGCGAGCCGCCTCGCCGGCAGTCCGCGCCGATAGCTCTGCCGGGTCGCACTCGACGGTGACTTCTGGGGTATGGCCGGCCGGTGGGGGAAACTGGGCCAGCGCCGCGTGCAGCGCCGAAGCTAGACAGTCGGGGCGCCACAGCGACGGGGTACCGCCCCCGAAATACACCGACAGGGCCTGCCGTCCGGCATAGAGCGACGCCTTGTGCGCAAGCTCGGCGCGGATGGCAGCCAGGTAGCGATCGTGGCGGATGGTGCGTCGCACCGCGATGGCGAAGTCGCAGTACGGGCAGCGCTGCGCGCAGTAGGGAAAGTGGATGTAGACGCCGAAAGCAGGCACGGGACGCCGTAGGTTGGGCAGAGAGGGTAGGGCAGAGACGCTGCGGGCCGTGAGGCTAGCGCACGTCGTGGACGCTGCGCACCCGCCAGATGCGCTCGGCGTACTCGCGGATCGAGCGATCCGACGAGAAAAAGCCCATGTTGGCGATGTTGAGGATGGCCATGCGGGCCCAGCGAGCGGGCTCGCGCCAGGTGGTGGCAACGCGGGCCTGGCAGGCGACGTAGTCGTCGAAGTCGGCGAGCACGAAGTACTCATCGCCGAGCGGCTGCCCGCGATGGGTCAGGTTTTCGATCCCCGCCTCGGCAGCGGGCGGCAACAGCGAGTCAAGGAGCGGCGTGAAGCGCTTCGGATCGTCGTACGAGAAGAAGCCCGAGCGGATGAGATCGATGGCCCCGCGCAGAAGCGGCGAAGCGCGATAGGCATCCCAGGGGTTGTAGTGCTGGCGACGGGCCGCTACCTGATCCGCGGTCAGGCCAAAGAGGAAGAAGTGGTCGGCACCGACGCGCTCGCGGATCTCGATGTTGGCGCCGTCGAGCGTGCCGATGGTCAGGGCGCCGTTCATCGAAAGCTTCATGTTGCCGGTGCCCGAGGCTTCCAGGCCCGCCGTCGAGATCTGCTCGCTAAGATCGGCGGCCGGGATGATTCGCTCGGCCAGCGATACGCGATAGTTGGAAAGGAAGATGACCTTGAGCGCATCGGCCACCTGCCGGTCGCGATTGACGACATCCGCGACGGCGTTGATCAGTCGAATGATCAGCTTGGCGCGGGTGTAGCCGGGGGCGGCCTTGGCGCCAAACAGCGCGACACGGCGGATCGCCGGGCCCAGGGCCGATAGCTTGCCGTCGCTGCCGCCCGCCTTGATGTGCTGATAAAGCGCGATCAGGTGCAGCACGTTGAGCAGCTGACGCTTGTATTCATGCAGTCGCTTGATCTGCACATCGAAGAGTCCCGTCGGATCGACGGAGACATGGTTGTGCTGGCGGATGTAGGCCGACAGCGCGCGCTTGTGCTCTAGCTTGATGGCGAAGAATTCGCTGTGCAGCGTCGGGTCGTCGGCGAAGTCGGCCAGGCGATGCAGCTGATCGAGATCGCGCTGCCAGACTGTGCCGATGCGTCGGCTGATGGCGCGCGACAGGGCCGGGTTGCACTGCATCAGCCAGCGCCGCGGCGTCACACCGTTGGTGATGTTCATAAAGCGCTCGGGCCACAGCGCTGCGAACTCGGGCAAGAGCGCCTTCTGCAAAAGCTGACTATGCAGCGCTGCGACTCCGTTTACTGCGTGCGAGCCCACCGTCGCTAGATAGGCCATGCGCACGGCTTTGTGTGGCCGCTCTTGAATCAGCGACATGCGCTCCATGCGCGCCGGGTCGTCGGGGCTGGCGGTCCACACCTGGCGCAGGAAGCGGTGGTTGATCTCGTAGATGATCTGCAGGTGGCGTGGCAGCAGGCGCCCCAGAAGCTCGACGCTCCACTGTTCGAGCGCCTCGGGCAGCAGGGTGTGATTGGTGTAGGCGATGCAGGCGGTGGTGATCTCCCAGGCTTCGTCCCAGGGCAGTCCGTAGATGTCGATCAGCTGCCGCAAGAGCTCGGGGATGGCGATGGCGGGATGGGTATCGTTGAGCTGGATCGCCGCCTTATCCGGAAGAGCCCGGAGGCGGGCGAGCATGGCTACGTGATCTTGCTGGTAGTGCGCATCGGCGAGGTGGCGGCGCAGAAGATCGGCGATCGAGCAGGCGACGAAGAAGTACTGCTGCTTGAGGCGTAGCTCTTTGCCGACGATGAGCAGGTCGTTGGGATAGAGCACCTTGCTGATGCTCTCGCTGGCGTTCTTGTCGAAGACGGCGCGCTCGTAGTCGCCGGCGTTAAAGACGTTGAGGTCGAATTCTTCGCTGGCCCGCGCGCTCCACAGGCGCAGGGTGTTGACGTTTTCGCTGCCAAAGCCGGCGATCGGCGTGTCGTAGGGGACGCCCAGGACCGAGCTGGTGTTGACCCAACGCACGCGCTCTTCCCCGTCGCTGTCGCGATAGAATTCGGTGCCGCCGTAGAAGTGGACGTGCTGCGTGTACTCGGGCCGCGGGATCTCCCAGGGGTTGCCCATGCGCAGCCACTCTTCGGGACGCTCGATCTGCGCGCCGTTTCTGATGACCTGGTCGAAGATGCCGAACTCGTAGCGGATGCCGTAGCCGTAGCCGGGGATGGCAAGCGTCGCCATGCTGTCGAGGTAGCAGGCGGCGAGGCGCCCCAGGCCACCGTTGCCCAGGCCGGCGTCGCGCTCTTGCTCAAGGACGTCGCTCAGCGATAGGCCCAGGCCGCGGATGATGGCCTCGCTCTGCTCCAGGATGCCGAGGTTAAACAGGTTGTTGCGCAGGGCCCGCCCGAGGAGAAACTCGGCGGATAAGTAGTAAACGCGCTTGGCGTCGTCGGCTCGGTAGGCTTCCTGGGTGCGGATCCAGCGCTCGGTCAAGCGGTCGCGCGCCGTCAGCGAGAGCGCCAAGAAGCGGTCGTGTGGCGTGGCGTGGCGATCGTCTTTGGCGATGGTGTAGCGCAGGTGATCGATGAAGGCGCGACGGATGCCCTCGGCGTGCATCGAGGTGCGGTCGTCGTCGACATGAATGTGGACGCTGCCTGCCGAGCCAGCCGGATCGGGGCTTGTGGGCGCGGGCGGGCTCACCGGGACAGGGGCGACGGGCGCGGACTGGCTAACGGTCTCGACCGCGGCAGAGGGCGGCGTCGGCTCAGCAGGTTCAGACATGGGCGCATCCTACCATCCACCCGTGGCTGCGCGCGGGCCGACTACCACCCGGACGCGAACCTAGGTTTCGCCGGCCCGTTCGTGTATGGTGCCGCCCGTTCGTCGTCCGCTCGGTCTAGCCAGGCTGGCCGTCGGCAATCACGTTGTAGAGGTCAACATGAACTATCTCATCACCGGGGGCGCGGGTTTTGTCGGCTCCCACTTGGCGGAAGAGCTACTTCGGCAGGGCCACCACGTCGCGGTCATTGACGACCTCTCGACGGGCACCATCCACAACATCCGCCACTTGAAGGAAAACCCCCGCTTTTCCTACGTCATCGACACCTGCGCCAACCGTCCGGTCTTGGCCGAGCTGATCGATGGTGCCGAGATCGTCTATCACATGGCTGCCGCCGTCGGTGTGCGCCTGATCGTCGAGAGCCCGGTGCGCACCATCGAGACCAACATCAAGCTGACCGAGCTGGTGCTGGAAGCGGCGGCCAAGAAGCGCAAGCCAGTGTTCGTCGCCTCGACGTCCGAGTGCTACGGCAAGAGCCAAGAGATCCCTTTCCGCGAGGATCAGGATCTGGTGCTCGGCCCGTCGAGCAAGGGTCGCTGGTCGTACGCTTGTTCGAAGCTCATCGACGAGTTTTTGGCGATTGCTTACTACCGCGAGCGCGGGCTGCCGACTGTCGTCGGGCGCCTGTTTAACACCGTCGGACCGCGCCAGACCGGCCAGTACGGCATGGTGGTGCCGACGTTTGTGAAGCAGGCTCTTGCCGGGGCGCCGGTGACGGTGTTTGGCGATGGGCAGCAGTCGCGCTGCTTCACCCACGTCCACGATGTTGTGCGCGCCCTGATCCCGCTTATGAACCGCAGCGATAGCTACGGCCAGGTCTTCAACATCGGCAACACCGAAGAGGTGACGATCCACAACCTGGCGCAGCAGGTCGTCGCTCGCACCGGCTCGACGAGCTCCATCGTGCTGGTGCCCTACGAAAAAGCCTATGAGCCGGGCTTTGAAGACATGCCGCGCCGCGTTCCGGACATCAGCAAGATTGCTCGTCTCACCGGCTGGTCGCCGACGCTCGGTCTGGCGCAGATCCTCGACGACGTCATCGCCTCGTTCCGCGCTTAGCCAGGCGGCGCTCGGCGGCGGCAGTTTTTTTCGCTAGGGGGGGACATGGGACTGTTCAATCGCCTCTCGGGCCTGCTGCAGCGTCTGGGGCATGACCCGGCGGACGACGGTATCGCCGAGCACACCGTGACCTTGGCGCAGGAGGCGCAGCAGCAGCAGCAGTTCCTGGGCATGCGTGCCGAGCTCCTGGATTACGTGCGGGCCTGCATCGACGTGCTGTCGAAAGAGCAGCGGGCAGAGCTGACCGAGACCGTCGGGGGCGACTGGCAGACGGTGCTGCGCAAAAAGTACCGCATCGATGCGCGGCTCGACGAGCGCATCCGCGGCGACTGGCATGCTCGCTTGGTGGCGGCGCGCAACCCGCAGCTTGACCCTGAATCGTTCCTGGCGTGGACGTTTCGCCAGTACTTCAACGACCGGGTCAATCAGTGCATGGTCGCGCCAGGCGAGCGCTCGCCGGCGGCCATCGTCGAGTCGCAGCAGCGCAAGCTGCGCTCGCATCGTCGGCTGCGTGCGGCCCGGGTGCCGGTGAACGGCGAGCTTCCGGTGATGGAGTCCTCGCACGAGGTGGCCCTGCGCGATGCCGGGCTGGTCCGCAAGCGCGCCTTCGTCCTGACCTGGGTGGCCCGCGCGCACGACGCCGCGTGGAGCGGCGTCTCGATCCTTGAGACGCTTAGCGACCGCGACGCGCTTGACGAGCTGACGCCCGCCGAGCGGGGACTGCTGACCACGCGCCGACTGACCGACGAACAGCGCGTGACGCTGCTAGAAAAGTTGGAAGCCGCGCAGACCCTGCTGTGGGCGCTCGGCGAGCTGCCGCTGCCGCCACCGGACCGACGCTGTCCGCCAAGCCGTGCGTTCACTGCGGCCAATCGCCTGGTCGCGATAGCGGGGCGACCCTCGCTGCCGACCCTGCGGCCGCTGGGCGAGATCCTGGATGAATGGGACTACGCCTATCGCTATCACTGGGCGGTAAAGGACGCGATCCTACAAAGCCAGCCCCAGGCCAGCCAACGGGGCCCAGGCTCGCTGATTCTGCACACCAGCCCCGCCTGGATGGACGCGCAAAAGCGACAGCGCGGTCCCCTGCGCAACGGCGCGCTGCCGATGGTGGTGGCCATGCGGCACTACGCGCTCAACTGGTTGGTGGGATATCGCAATATTCAGGACTGGGACAACGTATCTACTGATACTTGAAGATTGCGAAAATTACGCGTGGATAATTGGATGGTATTTGCGTTTATGGGCTTATTTGGGTGTCGGTAAATGCAATTTCCAACGGACGATATTATTGATTTTGTGCGAGAGTAGATTCATGAATAAAAAACCGCTGGGCCGTTTGTTCGGGTTGGCTGTGGGGCTGTTCGCGCTCCTGGGGGCGGGCTGTTTGCAACCGCAGCGTCTGCCTGCCGGCGAGCGATCCTTGGCCGTCGGGCTGGCGCTCATTGAGTCGCAGCCGATCGAGACCAGCCTCGATCGCGCCGACCTGGCAGATGCCGCCCCGACGTGGATCGCGATGATCGATGCGGCGCAAAAGTCGCTGGACTTCGCCGAGTACTACGCCAGCGAAGCCGAGCCTAGCTGGCGGGAACACAGCCGGCTGTCGGCGGTCATCGATGCCGTGACGCGAGCCGTGCGGCGCGGGGTGCGGGTGCGCTTTCTGACCGACGCCAAGATGGCGCTGCAGTATCCCGACACCCTGGCGGCCTTGGCTGCGGCGGGCGTGTCGGTGCGGCGGCTGGATCTGCAGCCGCTGTCCGGCGGCGTCTTTCACGCCAAGTACTTTGTCGTCGATGGGCGCGAGGCATTTGTCGGCAGCCAGAACTTCGACTGGCGCGCGCTCAGCCACACGCAAGAGCTTGGCGTGCGCCTGGCGTCGCGCGAGCTGAGCCAGCAGCTCTTGTCGCTGTTTGCCTACGACTGGGCGCTGGCCATGGGTCAGGCGGGGGCCGATCCGCCGTCGCTGCCGTCTGCCGACAGGGGACCCGCGCTGGAGCCTCGCAGTGATGGAGATGCGGCGTCGTTGGTGGCAAGTCCACGCGATCATCTGCCGCCGGGCATCGCTTGGGAGCTACCGCAGATCTTGGCCCTTTTGGCCGCCGCCAAGTCGTCGATCGTCGTGCAGGTCATGGTGCTGGCCACGCACGAGCGCAGCGGGCAAGCCTGGCTGACGCTCGATGGGGCGCTGCGACAGGCCGCTGCCCGCGGCGTGCGCGTCCGCCTGCTAGTCAGCGAGTGGGCGCTGCGCGGTGAAGCCCGGCGATCCTGCAGCGCACTTTCCGACGCCATCGAGGTGCGCGTCCTGCGCATCCCGCACTGGTCGGGCGGCGAGATTCCCTTTTCTCGCGTGGCGCACGCCAAGTACCTCGTCGTCGATGGCCAGCAGGCCTGGCTCGGCTCCAGCAACTGGGAAGAGCGCTACTTCTTCAAGAGTCGCAACGTCGGTCTGGTACTCAAGGAGCCCGCTGTGCCGGCCCGCATGCAGCAGTTCTTCGACGAGAACTGGTCCAGTCCCTACGCCGAGCCGTGGCCGCGCTAGCAGGCTTTGCAGAAGGTGGACCACTGCGGCAAGAGTCAGCCCGACGCCTTGGCTGCGCGGCGGCGAGCCGAGCCTGTGGCGATGGTTTAGAGGTTTCGCGCAGCGAGCTTTTGCTAGGGGGATTAGTAGTTGCCGTTGGCTTTGGGGAAGGTGTGCTCGGCGCCGTTCTTGAGCGAGATCTGGACCTTTTCGAACATGATTTCGCCGGTCGCGGCGGCGTGAAATTTGCGGGTGACCTTGCCGTAGCGGACTGACGGGGACTCGGGGGTCTGGCCGACGGCGGCACACAGCGTTAAGTCGGCGCCCCAGCGTGAAAAGACCTCGATGGCGAAGCTGCCCTGGTCGCTGGCTCGCATCGCGCCGAGGATGTGCGAGTCCTTGGCCAGACAGTCGCCGTCGGCGGCGTAGACCCAGGTGCTGCTGCCCGGCGGGAGCTTGCCTGCCCCGGTGATCGTGCCGGTGAACTCAACCTCGCAGCGCTGGTTGGCGGCGGGGGCGGGCTTGGCGGCGTCATTCACGGCCTTGGGCGCGGCCTTGGGCGCGGCGTCAGTCGTGGCCTTGGGCGCGGCGGTCGGTTCGGCTGGTTTGGCGGCCGGCTTGGCGGGCGGTGGCTCGGCCTGGCTGGTCGCGACGGGCAGGCTTAGCGACGGCAGGAGCGACAGCAGAAGGACGCCTGACCACGACGCAGGACGACGGAGTGGGCGAGCGGCCGACACGTACGAGGGCGAGGTCTTTGTCATGGGCCGGCACGCTAACACAAAGCCGGGCGGGCCTGGCAAGCTGCCCTTGCGGACGATTTAGCGACGGAGAAGGGCCAATTTGCGCGGCTGCGTGCCCGGATTTGCGACCCGCGGGTCGAATCCTGCGTACGACCCAGACGGATGCTGCTCGCGGATGGCGCCAAGACCGGCGCCCGCTCGGCTCCCCGGTCGTCGCTATAGGAGGCCACAATGTTGCGCGCGTCGTTCCCCTGGCTGCGGTCCTTGGTTCGCCCTCTCGCTCCGATGCTGCTTGGCTGTGCGGCGCTGCTGCCGGCCTGTGGTCCGGTCGACGGCAGCACCGGCCCCGGCACGACTCCAGGCGGTAGCGACCCCGTGCCCACGATGCCTTCGTATGGCCCCCTGCCGAGCGCGGTCACCGACGTGCTGAACCTACCGAACACGCCGGATAACTACGCCAACCTGGACCTGCCGGCCCACTTTCGCAGCGCGTACGTGCGGGCCAGCGACAACACCCCGGCCAATAACGCCATCACCGATGCCGGCGCGACGCTGGGACGCGTGCTGTTCTACGATCCGCTGCTGTCGCAGAACCGCACCATCGCCTGCGCCTCGTGCCACGCTCAGGACAAGGGCTTTGGCGATCCGGCGGCGTTTAGCATGGGCTTCGCGGGCGGCATGACTGGACGCAACGCCATGCCGATCATCGACGCGCGCTACTACCGCAACGGCCGCTTCTTCTGGGATCAGCGGGCCGCGACGCTGGAAGAGCAAGTGGTCGGCCCGATCCAGAACGCCGTCGAGATGGGCATGACGCTGCCCGAAGTCGTGACCCGCGTTTCGGCGCAGCCCTACTACACGACGCTGTTTGAGCGCGCGTTTGGCGATAGCACGGTCAGCTCGGATCGCATCGCCAAGGCGCTGGCGCAGTTCGCGCGCTCGATTGTCTCGTATCGCTCGCGCTTCGATGCGGGGCTGGCGCAGACCGGCGACATCCTGCCGAGCTTCGGCAACCTCACGGCGCAAGAGAACCAGGGCAAGGCGCTGTTCCTCGGCCGCGCTGGCTGTGCCGCCTGTCACCTGGATAGCGGTCCGCCGCAGCCTGGTCCGCGCCCGAACCAGGCCGCCTTCTTCATCGAGATCGCCACCAACAACGGCCTGGATGCCACCGTCGATGTCGGCGATGACGGCGTGGGCGACGTGACCGGTCGCGCGGCGGACAAGGGGCGCTTCAAGTCGCCGTCTTTGCGCAACATCGCCGTCACCGGTCCCTATATGCACGACGGCCGCTTCGCCACACTGACTCAGGTCGTCGAGCACTACAACTCGGGCGTGCAGGCCCACCCCAACCTGGATGGCCGGCTGCGCGTGCCGGGCACGACCACGGTCACGCCGCGTCGCCTGGGCCTGACCGCCGACGAGGTGCAGTCGATCGTCGCCTTCTTGGGCACGCTGACCGACGACGCACTGGCCAAAGATCCGAAGTACAGCGACCCCTTCAAGAATCCCACGCGCCGCTAGCCGCAGCTTCATCCCTCGCCATTCCGCTTCCGCTCTTGCCGTATAGTCCGGCGCATGCACAAGCGCTGGCTGCGCTGTGTCGCCTTTGCGGTGACGCTGGCTCTGGTCCTGTGGTTTCGCTTCTTCGTCGTTCGCACCTGGCACGCCCCGGCGGGCGATGGCGTCGATTTTTTTCAGCTCTCACAGTCGCTGCAGTTAACGGGGCGCTTCGCGTACGGACCGCCGCCGCTTGGGCCAAGTTACGGTCGGCTGCCGGGCTACCCGCTGTTTCTCGCTTACGTCGCGGTGCGCCAGGCGCCGCTGGATCTGCTGAGCCACGTCCAGCGCGCCACGCAGGCCAACTTGCCGATCAGCCTGGCGACGGCGCTTCTGCTGTTTCTGACCCTGCGCGAGCTGGGCTTTGGTCGGCGCAGTGCGGCCATCGGACTTTTGCTGACGCTGCTCTATCCGCTGCTGGTGCTGCTTAGCTGCTATGCGCTGACCGAGACGCTGGCCACCTTTCTGGGGCTTTTGGCATTCTATGCGGCCCTGCGTCTACGGCGCGCGCTTGCCATCGGACAAGGCGTTGCGAGCTGGGGGATCTGGGCGCTTTCCGGCGGGTTGGCGACGGGTCTGGGACAGCTTGTGCGGGCCGATACGCTGACGCTGATTCCGTCCCTGGCGGTGCTGATCTGCGCGCCGCTTGCCGGCGAGTCAGCCGCGGTGGCGAAGCAGTCCTTTCGCGTGCTCGCCCGTCGTGGGCTGCCGCTTTTGCTGCTTTTCGCGGTGGCTGGGCTGGTGTTTCTGCCCTGGCCGCTGCGCAACCTGCGGCAGTTTGGTCAGGCCCACGCAGCGGCGGCGCGTTGGCGAACCCGACCTGCCGGCAATCCCCTGCCGTCCGAGCCAGTTGCCTGGATGCGGACCTGGGGCGACGGGGCGGCGGGCGATGGCTACTACGACTTGGTGTTCGTGGCGGGCCTGAAATTGCCGCTCGATGCGGCCCGCTTTCCCCAGAAGACCTGCGACGGCCAGGCGCAGTGCGATCGCACGCGGGTGCTGTTCCAGCGCTACAACCAAGAGGGCCTCTCTGCGACGGTGCGGCAGGAGTTCGCGGCCCTGGCCAGCGAGCGAGCGGCGGCGGCGCCCCTGCGCACCTGGATCGGGCTTCCGCTGCTGCGCATCGTCAGCCTATGGCGTCCCCTGCCCGAGTGGGAGCTTCCGCTGCGTGCTCCCGCGCTGGGTCTGCCACGGCATCGCTACGTGTTTGCCGTTGCTGATTTAGTTCTATACGGATTGGCACTTATTGGGGCTGGGCGGCTGCTCTGGGCGGGGCGAGCGCGGACCCTGCCCGACGCGGCCACGACGCTGGCAGCCCTGGCCTTGCCGGCCATCCTGCGCAGCGCGATGTACGCCTACCTGATCCCGGCCGGCATCAACCAGCGCTACCTGGTCGAGATCGTGCCCTTCCTGATCATCCTGAGCTGCTTCGGCGTTCGCCTCATCGTCGAGCGGGCGCGTCGCAGCACCGAGCGGATCGCCTAGCTGCGGATCGCCTAGCTGATAAGGAGCCCAAGGTCGGCGCAGGCCGCGAGCGCCCGCGGCAGGTGCTGGGTGCGTAGCTGTTCGACGAACTGCGGGTCGCTGGCCGAGAGCGTGCCGCGACTGCCCGCCGGTCCCTCGACCACGAGGCGGCCCTGCTCGATGGCGATGAGCAAGTCGGCCAAGATCTCGCCGTGATCGCGACGACCATCCAGAAGCGGCAGCAGCACCCGCCGCAGGGGATCGGCGTTCACCGAGAGGTGCCACTGGTTGGCGACGGCCGTATCCACCTGCACTTGCCGACGCGAAAGCGGCGAGGCACAGGGCCGCTCACTGACGCGATTGACCACCTGCGGGCTCTTGGTGTGCATGCCGACGATGCCGGTGCGATGGCCATAGACCGCCATCTCCAGCACATCGTCTTCGGTCACCGCGCTGCCACTCACGGCGCTGACGCGTGTCGTGAGCTCGCCCAGCGACATGGCACAGGGGCGCTGCTCGAACAGCACCCACAGCATCGACTTGAACTGCGGATGATCCATGGTGGCGGCACCGATGCGCGACAGGAAGCGCACCGGCGAATCGTCGCGCAGCTTGTCCTGCGACAGCTCATGTGGCTTGTCGGGGGCGGCGGCGCAGAGGATCTGCAGGCTGCGCAGCGCTTCGGGATTGGGGCCATCGCGCAGCGGCACGCCTTGGTGGCACAAGAGGGTGCTGCGCATCGAGGTGTTGCGGATGAAGTCGAGATACTGCTCGTGCCGCACGACGTCATCGGCGATCTGCAGCAGCGACTGCTGCGTCCCCTCGGGCAGGCCAACGGCGCCGGCTTTGGGCACTGCCTCGTCGAGATACTGCAGGCCGTGGCGCGCCGCCAGCGTCATGAACTCGTGGAAATAGCAGGGGTGGTTATCGGCCTCGAAGTGCTCATGAAAGATGTAGCTATCGGGCACCTGGGCTAGGCGCGTCGCTTCTTCACGCAGCAGACGCGCGCTTGTACCGTCGCTGTCCGGCGTGCTGGCGATCAGGAAGGCGAGCAGCTGCCGGGCCTGCTTCACGGTCTCGACGGGGTCGGTCAGACCGAGGCCGCGGATGTGATAGTGCATCATCTCGATGATCGGCTGCCGACGGTAAAACCCGGGATATGTGTTGTAGCTGATGTAGGCGATGCCGCGCGGCGACAGCAGGCGCTGACAGAGCTCAAAGATTCGCTGCTGCACCGGGGCCGGCACCCAGGAATAGACGCCGTGGCACAGGATGTAATCGAAGCTGCCCGGCTCGGCGGAAAACTCCATCAGGTCAGCGACGCGCAGATCGATATTGGACAGCTCTAGCTGGGCCAGAAATTCTTGCCCCTGATTGATCTGCACCGACGAGCGATCAATGCCGACAAAGCGACTGCCGGGCCAGGTGGCGGCGAGCGGAATCAGGTTGCCACCGCTGGCGCAGCCTAGCTCCAGCACCGACGCGCGATCGACGGGCACCGGCTCGATGCCGCGCAGGATGGCGGCGAGCGCCAGGTTATCGGGCTGGGTCTGCGGGATGCAGCGGCTGAGATACGGCAGCGCGTCGTAGCTGTCGCGAGGAGATCCGGCCCCAATCAGGCCGCCTCCCTGGGGACTTGCGGGCGCCGCTTTCGATCGCAGTGAGAACATGGTCGCGAGCTCCTTTTGCGCTGTGCGTCGACGGTACGGAACAGAAAATGCGGGGACGGTTCGCTGTCGAGCGGTCTACAGGGTGTCGAGCTTCTTGGGCTTGGGCAGGCCAGCCGGCCCGGCCTTGGCTTCGGCGAGGCGGCGACCGACCGACAGCAAGAGCTCGCCATCCTGTGCCGCACCGACGAAGGACCAGGTCGCGCCGAAGCGCTCTTTGCGGCGGTAGTCGTCCTGCAGGTAGCGCTTGAGGTCGGGGAATCCCAAGAACACCGACGGAATGCCCGCCTTCGCGGACAGCAACGACTCGCTGCGATAGAACAGGCCTAGCTCGGGCTGCGGATCATCCAGCACCTTGCGCTCCTGCTCTTTGGCGGCGGCGTCGAGCAGCGCGTCGATGGTCGAGCGACCGCGGCCAATCTGGATCACCGTTTCGTCGCTGCTGAGCGGGTTGATGCCGTCCAGGTTGATGTGCGCGATGACCTTTTGGGCGGGCTGTGGCAGGTGCGCAAGCAGGTAACGGCCGCCCAGGAAATACTCACTCTGCGGGGCGACGGCGGCGAAGATCTGCGTCCGCGGCAGGGCTCCGCGACTGGCCGCGCTGCGCGCCATGCCTAAAAGGGTGGCGACGCTGGCGGCGCTCTCCAGCGGGCTGGAACCGTCCCAGTGGGCGGTGTAGACGATGGCCTCGCCGGATCGCGCCGGATCGCTGCCGGGCAGCACGCCGACGATGTTGTAGGCGCTGGTCTTTTGCACGGTGCAGGTGAACTGCGTGCTCATCGACAGCTTCAGCGTGCCGCCGGTGAAGCCGCGGGCATCAGCCTGCTTGGCCAGATCGTCGAAGTTCATGCGCGCCGACTCAAAGACGCGGCGCACTACCTCGGCGGTGATGAAGCCGCGGACCTTAAGTGGCTGGGTGTCGGGCAGGCTGGGATCCTGGTCGAAGACGAAGTCGGTGTTGGGTCCACGCCGGGCCCGCAGCAGCGACAGCGGCGAACCGGCGGCGTTGGCATCGCCACCCTGGACGACGATCAGCGCGCCGACCGCCCCCTTCTGGGCCGCGGTCGCGAACTTCTGCGGCCAGCGACCGTGTGCCACCGCCGCCTTGCCTCCGAATGCCTTGGCGTCGCTGCCTGGCTCACCGTCGAGGATGACGACGACCTTGCCGTTGACATCGATGCCCGCGTAGTCGTCCCACTTGAACTCGGGGGCGACGATGCCGTATCCGACGAAGGCGACCGGCGCGTCGCGCACCGCGATGTTGGCCGTCGCTTCTCCGGGTAGCAGCACGACATCGTTGAGGCCCGCCGCGGCTCGCGTGGCCACCGTGCCTGCCGTCGACTTGAACGCCGGCACGCTGCCTGGCAGGACCCGGGTGCGCACCATCACCGTCGGAACCGCCTGCAGATAGGGGGCCGCTTGCGGGCTGACCGGGGTGATGATGCGCGCCCCACCGGCAGGCTGGCTGTCTTCGCCCTCGCTATCGCCCACTTCGCTATCGGCACTGGGCGCGTCGGGCTTGGCTGCGGGCTTGGCGTCGGGCTTGGTTTCGGGCTTGGCTTCGGGGGCTGGCTTGGCCTCGGCATCGGCCGGCACCACGGCGGCGGCTCCCCCGGGGGGGAGCAGTTTGCTCTCGAACATCCGCTGCGCCAGGAAGGCCCTCGCCTCGGCTTCGGCGCTATTGCCCGGGTCGCGGCGACGCATCGCTTCACCGGACAGCTTGGCGGTCAGGTCATAAATGTCCTTGGCCTTGACGGGGATGACCTCGACGGGGGCAGCGGCCGCGGGCGGAGCCGCCTTCGGCTCCACCGCCTTTTTGCCCTTGGCCCACAGGCCCGACCCAGCCAAGAGCAGCGCCAGCGAGGCCGCCCCAGGCAAAAGGGGGCGTAAAGGGGACTTCCGCAGTGGTTTAGACACGATAGGCATCTCACCATCATATCGCGGAAACCACGGACGCTGCCGCCCTGTTTTTCCGTCGGACAGCCGCGGTGTCTGGTCGGGTAGGGCAGGGGGCGGCAAGGATGCTAGAGTGCCGGCCCACAGGACCCATCATCATGCTGACGATCGACGGCTCGCAGGGCGAAGGGGGGGGACAGATCCTGCGCACCTCGCTGACCCTGTCTCTGTGCACCGGGCAGCCCTTCTGTCTGGCCAACATCCGTGCCCAGCGCGACACGCCCGGGCTGCGGCCGCAGCACCTGCAAGCCGTGACCGCTGCGGCTCAGCTTGCCGAGGCCGAGGTCAGCGGGGCGGCCGTCGGTTCGCGCGAGCTGATCTTCCAGCCTCGGCGATTCGGCGCAGCGATCGCACCGGGCTCGTATCGCTTTGACATCGGCACGGCGGGCAGCACCTCGCTGGTCTTGCAGACCGTGCTCTTGCCGCTGCTCTTGGCTCGCGGCGCGTCGACGGTGACGCTGGTCGGCGGTACCTACAACACCAAGGCTCCGCCGTTTGACTTCTGCGATCGCGTGTTTGCTCCCCTTTTGCGGCGCATCGGGGTCGGGCTGACGCTGCGCATGCACCGCCCCGGCTTCTATCCCGCAGGTGGCGGTCAGATCGTCGCTGAGATCGAGCCGTTGGCCGATGGAACAGCCAGCCTAGGGCGTCTTGATCTGCTGTCGCGCGGAGCCATTTTGCGACAGACCGCGACCACCGTCTTGGCTCGCTTGCCGGCCAATATCGGCGAGCGTGAGCACGCGGTCCTTTTGCAGCGAATGGGCTGGCCCAAGTCGGCCTACGTCGTTCGTTCCATTGCGCGCAGCCAGAGTCCCGGCAATGTCGTCTTGCTGGAAGTCGACAGCGAGCACGTCACTGAGCTCTTCAGCAGCGTTGGTGAGCGCGGCCTCCCGGCTGAAGAAGTGGCCGAGCGCGCCGCCGCCGAGGCCCTGCAGTACCTGGCCTGCGATGCTCCTGTCGGGGAACACCTCGCGGACCAGCTCCTCCTACCGCTTTCGCTCGGCGCGGGCGGGCGCTATCGCACCGTTCCGCCGTCGCTGCACACCCGCACCCAGGTCGAGATCATCGGTCGCTTTCTGCCGCAGGTCAGCATCACGCTGCGGGCCGAGTCAGCACAGGTCACCCACATCGAAGTCGAGCCCGGAGTCCGCTCGTGAATCGTCTGCCTCTGTCCCCTGCCTTTCCATCGCTGCACCCCGTCGCAAAGTGGGCCCATCGGCTGCGTCCGATGGTGGTCATGGTCTTCATCTCTCTCGGCCTGCTCGCTTGTCGGCCCGATGATGAGCTGGACGATGACGATCCGCTGCCCGCGCGACCGGCGGCTGTGCTGATCGATGGCTGCAGCCTGGACGGTCAGCAGGGCGCGACGCTGCGCGGCATGCCCGCCCGATCCGTTCTCTCCGAGGTCATCCTGCTGTGTCTATCGCTGGACGATCAGGGATCGGCGACGCCACGCGAGGGGACAAGCGATGCGGCGCTGGGAGCGACGATCACCGAGCTTCGGCAGCTGGGTTACACCGTCGGCTTAGGCGTAACCGCCGTCGATAGCGATGATGACGAGCAGACCAAAGAAGATCTGAGCGCCTGGTTTGCGCAGTCCGCGTTTCGCTCGCGCAGCGTCGCCGCGCTTGCCTCCTATGCCGCGCAAGCCGACAGCCTGCAGATCGCGCTGCCCGAGCTTCTGCCCTCGTCGCGCACCGATCTTTCAGCGTGGGTGACTGCGCTGTCGCTGCGGCTGCGGCCAGCAAAGCGGCTGGGGATCTTTGTCCCGCCGTCGCTGCGCGAGCCCAGCGACCAGCCGGGGGGCGATGCCTATGATCTGGCGGCGCTGCGCCCGCGCGTCGATCGCCTGCGTCTGCTTACCGTTGAAGCGGGGAGCGGCGAAGCACCGGGCCCGACGTTCGATGCCGACTGGACCAAGTCGGTCGCGGCCTTTGCGCTGGGAAAGCTGCCGGCGATTTCTCTCGATGTCGCGGTGCCGCTTTACGGCGTCGATTTCCAGCTACAGCCCGGCGGATCTCGCACCATCACCGACGAGACGACGCTGTCATTTGCCGAGGCCACGGCCCTGCTCAAAAAGTACGGCAAGATGCCCGAGGGCGAGGTCGGCGAGGCGCGTCACTTCAGCTATCAGGACGGCAGCGGCAACGCGCACGAGGTCTGGTACGAGGACAGTGACTCGATCATCGACGGCCTCGGCGAGCTGTCGACGGACGTTCTGCCCGAGTCGGTCGGTCTAGTCTTCGTCGGTCTGGGTGGCGAAGACGGCGGGCTCTTTGCGGACCTTGCAGAGGCTCTCGCCAAAGACGTAGAGTGAGCGTTCCCCCGAGGCCGAGCCCCGCCCAAATCCCGATGCCTAAGTCTTCGTCGATCAGCCGTGAGCAGATTCACTTTGGCGACAACAGCCTGGCCCAGAGCCTGTACGGCCAGAACAACGTCCACCTGAAGCTGATCGAGCGCCAGCTTGGCTTGTCGCTCCACGCTCGCGGTGACGAGCTAACCATCATCGGCACCCCCGATGCCGTCGAGCGCGCCCATCGCCTGCTGCAAGAGCTCACTGCGCTGCATCGCACCGGCACGACGATCTCGTCGGAAGAGGTGGTGCGCGCCCTGGTCATGCTGCAGCACGACAAGCACAGCCCGGTGCGCGACGTGCTCAATGACACCGTGGTCATCGCCCAGCGCGGTCGCCCGGTGGTGCCCAAGAGCGTGGCGCAGCAGCGCTATCTAGATGCCCTGCGCAACCAGGACATCGTGTTTGGCATCGGGCCGGCAGGTACGGGCAAGACCTATCTCGCCATGGCCATGGCGGTAAAATACCTACTCGAAAAGCAGGTCAAGCGCATCGTCCTCTGCCGTCCCGCAGTCGAGGCCGGCGAGAAGCTCGGCTTTCTGCCCGGTACCATGCAGGATAAGGTGAATCCCTATCTGCGACCGCTCTACGATGCGCTCAACGATCTGCTCGATATGGAGCGCGCTCAGCTTCTGATGGATCGCGGCCAGATCGAGGTCGCGCCGCTGGCCTTTATGCGCGGGCGCACGCTCAACGACAGCTTCGTGATTCTTGACGAAGCGCAGAACACCACCAGCGAGCAGATGAAGATGTTTCTGACTCGCCTCGGCTACGACAGCAAAGCGGTGATCACCGGCGACGTCACCCAGGTCGATCTGCCGCACCGCACGCAGAGCGGCCTCGTCGAGGTCGAGCGCCTGCTAACTGGCATCCCCGGCATCGAGTTCATCTACTTCAGCGAAGTCGATGTCGTTCGTCATCCCTTGGTCGCGGCGATCATCAAAGCCTACGACCACAAGTACGAGCGCGAAGGTGAGCGCTCGCGTCCTCCTGAGTCGATGAGCCCGGCGGTTCCGCCTGGTGCTGCGCCGCCCGTCGAGTCTGGCTCGTAAACCTCCCAACCACCCCATCGCGAAAGGAATCGCCATGAGCCGCATGGTCTTTTGTCACAAGCTCAAAAAAGAGCTGCCCGCCCTCGACTTTGTCCCGTTTGACGACGAGCTGGGCGAGCGCATCTACAACGAGATCTCCGCCGACGGCTGGCGCGAGTGGATCGAGTATTCCAAGCGCCTGATCAACGAGTACCGCCTGGATCTGGTGACGGCGGAAGCCTTCCACCTGCTGCACAAGAAGTGCGAGGAGTTCCTGTTCAGCGAAGCGCAGGCCGCGGAGCCGGCGATGTACAAGCCCGCCGACTCGCACGGGCACAAGCACTAGCTGCGCGGGGCTGCAGCTAGAAGCGAGCGTCGAGACCGATGCTCGCCATCGGACCGGCCGCCGAGGCAGCGCTAGTAAATAGGATGCCGCGTGAGCAGGCCGAGGTGTCCGATGAGATACTCCAGCAGCTGTCGTTGAGGTACACGCCGCCGACGCCGGAGTCGAGGATCAGCGTCCCCGGTCCGCCGTTGCCGCGCAGCCAGTAGCGCAGACCCAGCGTGCCCCAGCCGTAGGCTTGCGACCCCGCGCCGGTCAGCTGCAGCGTGAAGCGCTTGCTCAGGGGAATGTTGATCTCGCCGCCCGCCCCATAGAAGTCGAAGCTGGGGCCGCTGCCGCGCGTGGCCGTCAGGCGGTAGCTGCTGTGGAAGATCAGGTTCAGGCCGTCGAGGCTGCCCAGCCGGAACGAGAAGCCGAACGAAAACGCCAGCCCGCCAAAGCGGTTCAGGATGCCGCCCGGCTCTAGGCTCAGCTCGAAGTACGAGCTGGAGAAGCCGAGGAGGGCGCGGACCTCGCTGATCACGGAGACCGGCTGGCTGGTTAGGAAGGCGAGCGGCGCGACCGCGACCCCGAGCTTGATGGGCACGCGGAAGTAGTGCTCAAAGCGGAAGTCATTGAGCATGCCGTAAGACAGCGGCGACACCCCGAATATCGGTCGCAGGTGGCCCGAAAAGCGGCTCATGCCGTACCACAGATGCGGGACGTACAAGGGCTCGCGGATCGGATCGCTCGTCGGCTCCGCGAGATCACCGGGACGCACGACGCTGCCGCGCAGCAAGCGACCGCTGCCGATGTAGGGGCCGGGGGCCGCGGCGTTTGATCCGGGGCTGGGCTGGGGATCGCGCAGGCGCTCGACGACGAAGATGCCAAGCGGCTCGTTGCTGGGCTGGCGCTCGCTGCGTCCGCTGGTCGGATCGACGATGCGCACCATGCGCTGGCTGCGCAGAAGAAAGCGATCCCCGGCGGCGATCGGCGTGTCGGAAGCGATGGCCACCCAACCACTCACGACCTTGATGACGCGAGCCGCTTGTCGCGCCGTCGACGCCGCGGACGGGCTGGCGGACGGACGGCTCGCGACGGGGGCGGCGGCGGGGACTGTCGGGGCGGTCTGCGCAGTGGAAGGAGGCTCGGGCAGCGGCCGGTTCGCGCCCGGTTCAGCGAGCGCGCTCGCCACCGGGTGCTGGGGGTCGGAAAGCGAGTACGACAGCACGCCGTACTCCGCGACGATGACCAAGAGCTGACCACTGGACTGCGCTAGGCGCACGGCGTTGCGGCCACTGCCGATCCGACTTGTGAGCTGCGGCCCCGCCGGTGCCGACAAGTCGAACACCAGCACGCCATCCGGCCCGCAGGCGACGTACAGCTGACCGCC
Source organism: uncultured Myxococcales bacterium (assembly GCA_937952145.1). Classification (GTDB taxonomy): domain Bacteria; phylum Myxococcota_A; class Polyangia; order Palsa-1104; family JAEUJZ01; genus JAEUJZ01. Next base: position 4,372 of record CALFYE010000499.1, on the reverse strand, counting down.
GACCCGCAGCGCATCGGCGATGCCGTGGGTCGTCGGAATTCCCAGCGTGCCTAGCGCGGCGCCACTTCCGTCGAGAAGCTGCAGCTGATCGCGCGACTGAATACGCACGCTAGCCACCGTTTCCGAAAGCGGTGAGGCGGCAGCCGACGCCGCGCCGAGGGCCCCAGCGACAAAGCAAGTGAGGCAGAGGGCGAGGCAGAGGCGGAGAACAGAAGATCGGCGGCGAGAGGCGGGAGGGCAGGCGAGGGCAGACATGGCGGACTCCATGGGGAAAGGACGCGCGCTGTCAGACGGACCGCACTGCGTCGGCTCAGGGCGCGCTGGATGGGGGCTGTGGGCTTCTCGCGAGACGGCGCCGATAGTGCTCGATGATTGCCGGGCCACCGCGCACATCGCGGGCATAGAAGCGAGCCCGCAGCGCGAGCAGCGCCGCTTCATCCAGGTCGCCACTTCGGCCCAGCGCTGTGCGGCGTCGCGTGCAGTGCGTGTAGACGGTAATCGCCGTCGCTACCGACAGATTCAGGCTCTCGGAAAAGCCGCCAAGCGGGATGGCGAACTCGACATCACAGGCCGCGCGGGCTGCCGGAGACAGGCCGGCATGCTCATTGCCCAGCAAGAACGCGGTCGGCACCTGCGGATCCAGATCCTCAAGCCGCGTCGCCGCCCCGGGCACCGCCGCACACAGCCGAAAGCCGCGCTCGCGCAGCCCCGCCAGGCAGGCTCCGACATCTGTGTGACCGACGATATCCAGCCACTTGTCGCAGCCCTGCGTGATCTTGCCCGAGGTGCGGAACTTCTCGCGCGACTCGATGACGTGCACTTCGTGGATGCCGACAGCCTCGCAGCTGCGCAGCACAGCGCCGCCGTTGTGAGGATCGCGGAGATCCTCCAGCACAACGACGACCCCCGATAGGCGCGCGGCGGCCACGGCATCCAGACGCTGCCGTCGCTCATCGCCTAGCGTCAGGCCCAGCGCGGCGACGACGACCTCGGGCGGAGCCATGGCCAGCAGGCGATCCTCGTCATCGCGACTTGCGGGTTGCCACTCGGTATTCAGGTAGCGCTGCGGCAGCACCTGGGCCATGGCGGGTGCCTCGCGTCCTACAGGTGAAGCTCGTCGAAGTGGGTCAGGTGGCGGAAGCGGCGGAAGCGCTCGTCGATCTCTTCTTGGGTCAGGGTGTGGAAGCGACCCAGACTGAAGTCTTCACAGCAGAAGCTGGCCATGGTGCTGCCGCAGATCATCGCCCGCCGCACCGCCATCCCGTCGATCGACCCGCCCTCGAACACGCGGCCGAGGAAGCCCATAAGGCCGCCGGCAAAGCAGTCGCCTGCACCCGTCGGATCCACGACATCGGACAGCGGCATGGCCGGGGCCGCGAAGGTGTGCTCGCCGTGGAACAGCAGTGCGCCCGCGTCGCCGCGCTTGATGATGACGCCCTTGGCCCCCAGGCGACGGATTCCTTCGGCAGCCCGCACGAGGTTGTGCTCGCCGGACAACATGCGCGCCTCTTCGTCGTTGAGCAGCAGGAAGTCGATGCGCTTGATCACTTCCAGAAGCGCCGGCCGGCTGCCGCTGATCCAGAAGTTCATCGTGTCCATCCCGACGAGCGCGGCGTTTTCCACCTGATCCAGCACGCGAAGCTGCAGGTGGGGATCGATGTTGCCCAGAAACAGCATGCGCGCCTGGCGGTAGGCCGGTGGTAGCTCGGGACGGAAACCGGCAAAGACGTTGAGCTGGGTGTCCAGCGTCGTGCGCTTGTTCAGATCGTCCGAATAACGACCGTGCCAGCGGAAGGTGCGACCCGGGGCGCTGGCCAAGCCATCGAGGTTGGCGCCAAGGCGCAGTAGGCCCTGCCGGTGCTCGGCCGGGAAGTCGTCACCAACCACCGCCACCACCGCTACCGGCCCCAGGAAGGACGCCGCCGCGGCGAAGTAGGCCGCCGAGCCGCCCAGCACTTCGGTGCGCACTTGTCCTCGCGACTCGATGGTATCGAGACCGATAGAACCCACTACCAGGGGACCACGCATGACACTCTCTCTTTCCTCAAAAGAAGGCATTGCCTTGGAGTTAGCTAAGGTAGCGACCAAAAAGCAGCCCCAGTCGCTCACGTGCCTCGGCCGGGACGCGGTCGGGGGCGGTCATCACGGCGTGCCGCGCCGCGCTGGGGCAGGGGCAGCCGTGTGCTCCATCCGCGCGGGCGGGGAGGGCGGCCACCGTCTGCGCAAGGCTGGCGATGATGGCGCGGGCTCGCGACACGTTGCGCTGCAGGACGGCGACCACGGCGTCGACGCTGACCGCTTCTTCATCGTGCTTCCAGCAGTCGTAGTCGGTGGGCAGGGCCAGCGTCGCGTAGCAGATCTCCGCCTCGCGAGCCAGCTTGGCCTCGGGCAGGTTGGTCATGCCGATGATGTCGGCCCCCCACGAGCGATACAGGTGCGACTCGGCCCGGGTCGAAAACGCCGGCCCCTCCATCACTAGATAGGTACCGCCATAGTGCAGGGCGCGATCGGCGACATGAGGGGTCGCTGCCTGCCGCAGGCTGGCCCGCAGCGCCGGACAGATCGGCTCGGCGAACGACACGTGACCGACCAGCCCCTGACCAAAAAACGTGCTCCGACGGCCGCGCGTGCGGTCGATGAACTGATCCGGCAGCACGACATCGCCGGGGCGAATGTGCTCGCGCAGCGACCCCACCGCCGACACCGACAGGATGTACTCGGCGCCGAGCTTTTTCATGCCGTAGATGTTGGCGGCATAGTTGACTTCGCTCGGCAGGAAGCGATGACCGCGTCCGTGTCGCGGCAAGAAGATCATCCGCACGCCCCCCAGCATGCCGACGACGTAAGCATCCGATGGGGCCCCAAACGGCGTCTCGACCTGGACCTCATGCACATCGCTCAGACCCGCGATGTCGTAAAGCCCAGAGCCACCGATGACGCCAACCGTCTTTTCCACGCGCATGGCCGGTGCTCGTATCACGCAGCCTGCGGCGCGGTCAATGCTCGCCGAGGCCCGGGCCAAGGTCGGCGTGACCTGGGCGCAGTCAGCCAGCAGCGCGTCGTCGGGGAGGCCGGTCTATCCCGCCAGACGGGTCAACAGCGCCCACGCCACCTCGGTCGAACGATGCAGCTGATCGGGGTCGGCGTTTTCCGCGGTGTCCGTCGGGTGGTGGTAATGACGCGGCGCATGTTGCTCGCGATCGATGCAGGTCAGCGCGATCGCGCGGTAGCCCTCCACCAGAAACGGCAGTGCGTCGGTGGCTCCGGCCGGCACCGGGTACTGCGCGGGCTCGGGCTGCTTGCAATCGCGGGCGGCGGCCCGGGCGGCCTCGACCAGCGACGGGGGCGACGGCAGCCGCCAAAGCTCGCCTTCCTCTAGCAGGAAGAGGTCGCCGTTGGTCAGCGTGTCGAGCACCAGCACCTCGGTCGTCCCGCGATCCCAGCCCATGGTCCGCGCCAGGTGCGCCGCGCCCAGCGTGCCCGCCTCCTCAGCACCGGTGAAAGCAAAGACCACCTCGACCCCGGGAACTGGCCCCTGCGCCCAGCGCTCGGCCAGCACCACCTGCGCCGCGCAGCCGCTGAGATTATCGGCCGCCCCCGGCACCACGCGATTGCGCAGCACCACATCCAGGTTCAGCACGAAGACCGGCAGCGACGGCAGCGACAACACCCAGGGGACCCAGCCGGGCAGGGACAGAAAGCCGCTCGCCGCTTCGAGCAGGCCCAGGACTAGCAAGCTCGCCCAGGGCAGCCAGAGCTGCTTTTTGAGGAAGAACAGCGGCGCCGGCGGCGGCTTGGCCAGGTTGCGCAGCACAAAGGGCGAAAACATCAGCCCGGTAAACGCCGAGTCGGCGTGTGAGAGCAGCACGATGCGCTTGCGCGGCGCGCCATCCGTCGGCCAGCGCAGGAGCACGCTCTGCGTCGCCACCTTGGGCCACAGCTGCCGCAGCACATGGCGCCGCCGCACCGCCTCCGACCACCAGCTATAGGCCAGGAAAAGGTGCGCTCCGGCGACGGCAAGCGGGAAACGGGCGAAAAAGGGCAGCACCGCCAGTACCAGGCCAAAGTGCAGCGCCATCGACCCGTAGATGTGTGGCGCCGCGTGAAATGGCACCCACTGCGCCTGGTAGCCAGCCGGCTCTAATCGGGCTGCGACCGCCTGCTGCACGGCGCGCTCGCCGTCGCTGCCGGTCAGCCGGGTGGGGGCCAAGCTGGCAAGCCAATGCAGCACCCCCGCAACATCTGGACGGGCGGGACTCGCGTCTGGGACTGGGGGGCTGGGCGGCATGGGGGCTCCGAGCAGGGGCAGCATCCGGCTTGTTGCAGTATTGGCTCAGCAAGGCTTCTGCAGGCTGCTAATTGTCATGGCAAC